>NZ_JASCPM010000059.1:0-23011 GCF_029960215.1 Pseudomonas sp. PS01301
CTGCTACAGGAGATCGCGCACACCTGTAGCAGCGGCGCGAGCCGCGTCCGGGTTTGATGTGGCGCATCAATGGAATATTTGGTTATTACCAAATAGCTTCTTATTCCTTAACGCGTATAACTCCTTTCCCTATACTGGCCTCCAACGCAACGTTTGCAGGAGGCGCATCCCATGCGCAATGAGTCGATCCGCTATCTGATCGTGCCAGGCTGGCAGGGCTCGCCCGATGACCATTGGCAAAGTCACTGGCAACGAAGCTTGCCCAACAGCGCGCGGGTCGAGCAGGACGATTGGCTCACGCCTCGGTGTGAAGACTGGGTGGCAGCGTTGGACCGGGCTGTGAATGCCAGCGCCGATCCGGTGATTCTCATTGCTCACAGCCTGGGCTGCGTGACGGTTGCACACTGGTCGGCCGACGCGTCGCTGGTTTCGCTGCGCAAGGTCCGTGGGGCGTTGCTGGTAGCGCCAGCGGATGTCGAGCGGCCAGCCTGCTCGCCGGCCCTGCGCAACTTTGCACCGATCCCCAAGCACCTGTTGCCGTTCCCCAGCCAAGTGGTGGGCTCGGACAACGACTCTGCCGCCAGCGCCCCACGGGCCTTGCAAATGGCCCGCGATTGGGGTGCCGAA
The DNA here is from genome assembly GCF_029960215.1 of Pseudomonas sp. PS01301. Classification (NCBI taxonomy): domain Bacteria; kingdom Pseudomonadati; phylum Pseudomonadota; class Gammaproteobacteria; order Pseudomonadales; family Pseudomonadaceae; genus Pseudomonas; species Pseudomonas sp. PS01301. The sequence goes on from NZ_JASCPM010000059.1 coordinate 628, forward strand.
GCGGGCATTCTGGCGGGTGCTGGACATATCAACGTCAAGTCCGGGCATCAGCGCTGGGAACAGGGTTTCGCCTACCTGTACCGCCTGCAGAGTCGCATGGACCAGCACACCCAGCTGCGCGCCTGATTGCCTGAAAACCGAGTACGCCGCCTGCGTTCAGGCCGGTGGGAGCTTTGTCCATGACTGCATACCACGACACCTTCGGCCAGCCGCTGCTGACCTTTCCCGACGCCGACAAGAGCCCGCTGAGCATTCGTGCCAAGGCACTGGTGTTCGTCGACCCGCGATCGCGGCGCTTGCGCGAAGAGCTCGAACGGCTGGCGCCCAGGGCGTTGCCGGTGCTGATCCATGGCGAGAGCGGAACCGGCAAGGAGCTGCTCGCCCGGCACATCCACCGGGCCAGTGATCGCGGTGGGCTGTTCGTTTCGGTCAACTGCGGTGCGATCAGCCCGACCTATGCCGATGCCGAACTGTTCGGCTACAGCGCAGGCGCCCACAGCGGTACGGCCAGCAGCCGGGCCGGCTGGTTCGGCTCGGCCAACGGCGGCACGCTGTACCTGGACGAGATCGCCGACCTGCCACTGGCCATACAGACCAAATTGCTCGCGGCACTGGAAACCCACGAAGTCACGCGCGTCGGCGCGGCCCAGCCCAATCCGGTGGACGTACGCCTGGTGGCCGCGTCGAGCATCGATCTGGCCCAGGCCGTGGCGGCTGGCAAATTCAACGAGCGCCTGTATGCCTATCTGGGCGAAGGCCGCCTGACGCTGCCGCCGTTGCGTGAACGGATCGGCGATATCCTGGCGCTGGCCGAGTATTTCCTGGGCATCTACAGCCATCGCCTGAACCTGGCGGTGCCGCTGATCAGCACCCAGGCGCAGCAGGTGCTGGAGCGACACGACTGGCCCGGCAACACCCGCGAGCTGGAAAACGTCATCCATTTTGCCCTGCTGGTGAGCAGCGGCGACGAGATCCTGCCCGAGCATCTCAATCTGCCTTCGGCAGCGGACGCCTTGGGGCATATCGAACGGCAACTGACCCAGGCGCTCGAGCACGTCGACCCGACGGCCTTGGCTGCAGTGCTGACCCGCCACCTAGAGCGTTTGCACAAAAAGGCATAAGCAGCGAACTAAAAGGTATTTGTAGGAATATTAATTCCGGGTATTGTCCGCGCAAGGCTGGCCATTTGCTGCCGCCGGCACCCAATTTCAAGGACTTAGCATGAAGAAGGCTTTGCTGTTCACCGCTCTGGCGGCCTCCCTGTCTTTCGGCCTGGCCAACGCGGCAGACAAACTCGTGGTTGCGGCCACACCGGTTCCCCACGCCGAGATCCTCGAGCTGATCAAGCCGACCCTGGCCAAGGAAGGCGTTGACCTGGACATCAAGGTCTTCACCGACTACGTGCAACCCAACGTGCAGGTCAACGAGAAGCGTCTGGACGCCAACTACTTCCAGACCCTGCCGTACCTGGAAAGCTTCAACAAAGGCAAGGGCACCAACCTGGTCACTGTGATCGGCGTGCACGTCGAGCCCTTCGGCGGCTACTCCAAGAAGGTCAAATCGCTGAGCGAACTCAAGGACGGCGCGACCGTGGCCATCCCCAACGAGGGCAGCAACAGCGGTCGTGCGTTGATCCTGCTGCAGAAAGCCGGCCTGATCACCCTGAAGGATCCGAGCAACGCTCTGGCCACTCCGAAGGACATCGCCAGCAACCCCAAGAACCTCAAGTTCAAGGAACTGGAATCGGCCATGCTGCCGCGCGTGCTGGATCAGGTCGACCTGGACATGATCAACACCAACTACGCACTGGAAGCGGGCCTGAACCCGGCCAAGGACGCCTTGGTCATCGAAGGTTCGGATTCGCCTTACGTGAACTTCCTGGTGGCCCGTCCGGACAACAAGGACAGCCCGGCCATGCAGAAGCTGGCCAAGGCGCTGACCAGCCCGGAAGTGAAGGCATTCATCGAGAAGAAGTACAGCGGCGCAGTATTGCCAGCGTTCTGATTCCGAGCGTCACGACAGTTCACCTGAGCGCCGACAGCTTGTACAGTGTCGGCGTTTTGCTGTGTCCGGACGGGGCCCTCCCCGGCAAATGAACCTCGAACCCCGCTCACAGTCGCATACACACCTAGCATCACAGCGCACGCAAAGGAGCCTGCATGGCTGGTCCTCGTTGGAAGGTTGTAGGGGTTGGTCTCTTGTTCATCGCGCTGACCGGCTGTGGTGAAGACAAGCCTATCGAGCCGACGCACCCACGCGTGCGCGTGGAGAATGTGCAGAGCGGCGAATTCGCCGCCGCCGTCAATCTCACTGGCGATGTGCAGGCCCGCATCCAGACCCAGTTGTCGTTCCGCGTCGGCGGCAAGATCATCCAGCGCATGGTGGATGTGGGCGACCACGTCAGCGCGCGGCAAGTCCTGGCCCGCCTGGACCCCAAGGACCTGCAGACCAACGTCGACTCGGCCAAGGCTGCAGTGGCCGCCGAACAGGCCCGCGTGAAACAGACCTCGGCGGCCTTCGTGCGTCAGCAGAAGCTGCTGCCCAAGGGCTATACCAGCCAGAGTGAATACGACTCCGCCCAGGCGGCGCTGCGCGGTGCGCAGAGCTCGCTGGCGGCAGCCAATGCCCAGTTGGCCAACGCTCGCGAGCAGTTGAGCTACACCGACCTGGTGGCCGATGCTCCGGGCGTGATCACCGCACGCCAGGCCGAGGTGGGCCAGGTGGTGCAGGCCACCGCGCCGATCTTCGGTCTGGCCCGCGATGGCGACCGCGATGCGGTCTTCGATGTGTATGAATCGCTGTTCGCCCAGCCGGGTGGAAAACAGCCGATCACCGTCAGCCTGCTCGACGACCCGGCGATCAAGACCACCGGCACCGTGCGCGAAGTCACTCCGGCGGTATCCGCGCAGACCGGCACGGTGCGCGTCAAGATAGCCCTGCAGGGCGTGCCCAAGGGCATGGACCTGGGCTCGGTGGTCAACGCCTCGCTCGATGGTCCGGGCAAGACCAGCGTCGAACTGCCGTGGTCGGCGCTGACCAAGGACATTGAAGAGCCTGCCGTGTGGGTGGTCGGGGAAGGTGACAAGGTCAGCCTGCGCAAGGTCGAGGTGGGCCGTTACCTGACGGCCAAGGTGGTGATCGCCAACGGCTTGAACAATGGCGACCGCGTGGTGGTGGCCGGGGGGCAGTTGTTGCACCCCGACATGCAGGTGGAAATTGCCCAGGAGCGTCAGCCATGAAAGCGGTGATCGCGTTGTCTGCGGCCGTGCTGTTGCTCGCAGGCTGTTCGAAGGAAGAGCCGGCCCCCGAGCCCATCCGTCCGGTGTTGTCGGTGGAGGTCAAGGGCCTGGACCAGCAAAGCCTGGGTCGCTTCGCCGGTAATATCCAGGCGCGCTATGAAAGCACCTTGGGTTTCCGCGTGTCCGGACGCATTGCCCGCCGCGCGGTGGATGTCGGCAGTCAGGTGGAGAAAAACCAGTTGCTGGCCACTCTCGACCCGACTGACCAGCAGAATCAGTTGCGCGCCAACCAGGGTGATCTGGCCCGCGTCCAGGCGCAGTTCATCAATGCCCAGGCCAACGCGCGGCGCCAGCAGGAGCTGTTCGACCGTGGCGTCGGTGCGCAGGCCGGGCTGGACATCGCCCAGACCGACCTCAAAACCGCGCAGTCTTCGCTCGATCAGGCCAAGGCCGCCGTCAGCCAGGCCAAGGACCAGCTGAGCTACAGCGAACTGCGTTCCGACCATGCCGCGGTGGTCAACCAGTGGAAGGTGGAAGTCGGGCAGGTGGTCAGCGCCGGTGAAGAAGTGGTGGTTCTCGCTCGTCCCGACGTCAAGGAGGCGGTCATCGACCTGCCCGCCGGGCTCGCCGAGACCCTGCCTGAGGGCGTGGAATTCCACGTGCAGTCCCAGCTTGACCCCAGCGTTGCGGCCATGGGCACCTTGCGCGAGCTGGAGCCACGCCCCGACAGCTCCACGCGTACCCGTCGCGCACGCCTGACCCTGCGTGAGAGCCCTGCGGGCCTGCGCCTGGGTACGGCGATCAGCGTCACCTTGAGTTCAAGCATCGCGCAGCGCCTGGAGCTGCCGGAAACCGCCGTGCAGGAGATCGACGGCAAGACCCAGGTGTGGCGGGTGGACGTCCAGAACAAGACCGTGAACCCGCAGCAGGTCACCGTGCTCAGCCGCGACCGTGGCGTCGTGGTGGTGGGCAGCGGTGTGCAGGCGGGCGAGCGCGTGGTCAGCGCTGGCGTCAATAGCCTGAAACCTGGGCAGAAAATCAAACTGGACGAGGCGAGCCGGCAATGAAGGGAAGTTTCAACCTGTCCGACTGGGCGCTCAAACACCAGTCCTTCGTCTGGTACCTGATGTTCGTCGGCCTGCTGATGGGCGTGTTTTCCTATTTCAACCTGGGCCGTGAAGAAGACCCGGCGTTTGCCATCAAGACCATGGTCATCCAGAGCCGGTGGCCGGGAGCGACTCAGGAAGAGACGCTCAAGCAGGTCACCGACCGTATCGAGAAGAAGCTCGAAGAGCTGGACTCGCTGGACTACGTGAAGAGCTACACGCGCCCCGGCGAGTCCACCGTGTTCGTGTACCTGCGCGATACCACCAGTGCCAAGGCGATCCCGCAGATCTGGTACCAGGTGCGCAAGAAGGTCGACGACATTCGCGGGACCTTTCCCCAAGGTTTGCAGGGACCGTCGTTCAACGACGAGTTCGGTGACGTGTTCGGCTCCATCTATGCCTTCACCGCCGACGGCCTGAGCATGCGGCAGCTGCGCGACTACGTGGAACAGGTGCGCGCCGAGATTCGCCAGGTCGACAACCTGGGCAAGGTCCAGCTGGTAGGTCAACAGGACGAAGTCATCTACCTGAATTTCTCCACGCGCAAACTCGCAGCGCTGGGCCTGGATCAGCAACAGGTGGTGGGTGCGCTTCAGGCGCAGAACGCGGTGACGCCAGCGGGTGTGATCGAGGCAGGACCAGAGCGCATTTCGGTGCGAACCTCAGGGCAGTTCAAGTCGGAGAAGGACCTGGAAACGGTCAACCTCAGGCTTAACGACCGTTTCTATCGGCTGACCGACATCGCCGACATCGAACGTGGCTACAAGGACCCGGCCGCGCCGATGTTCCGCTACAACGGCCAGCCTGCCATCGGCCTGGCCATCGCCATGAAGGACGGCGGCAACATTCAGGAATTCGGCACCGCGCTGCACAAGCGCATGGACGAGTTGACCGCGCAGCTGCCCGTGGGCGTGGGCGTGCACAAGGTGTCGGACCAGGCCGAGGTGGTCGAGAAGGCGGTCGGTGGGTTCACCAGTGCGCTGTTCGAGGCCGTGGTGATCGTGCTGATCGTCAGCTTCGTCAGCCTCGGCGTGCGCGCCGGTCTGGTCGTGGCCTGCTCGATTCCATTGGTGCTGGCCATGGTCTTCGTGTTCATGGAGTACAGCGGCATCACCATGCAGCGTATTTCCCTGGGGGCGTTGATCATCGCCCTGGGCCTGCTGGTCGACGATGCGATGATCACCGTGGAGATGATGGTCACCCGCCTGGAGGCAGGTGACAGCAAGGAGGAAGCGGCTACCTTCGCCTACACCTCCACCGCATTCCCGATGCTCACCGGCACCCTGGTCACCGTGGCGGGCTTCGTGCCGATCGGTTTGAACGCCAGCTCGGCAGGTGAGTACACCTTCACCCTGTTTGCTGTGATTGCGGTGGCCATGCTGGTGTCGTGGGTGGTGGCGGTGCTGTTCGCGCCGGTCATCGGCGTGCATATCCTGAGCAAGAACGTCAAACCCAAGCCGGAGCAGCCTGGGCGCGTCGCGCGCTGGTTCCACAGCGGACTGCTGGGCTGCATGCGCCACCGTTGGCTGACAATCATCGGCACGTTGCTGCTGTTCGCCGCCGCACTGTTCTGCATGCGCTTCGTGCAGAACCAGTTCTTCCCCTCGTCCGACCGGCCGGAAATTCTGGTGGACCTGAATCTGCCGCAGAACGCCTCGATCAACGAGACGCGCCAGGCGGTCGATCGCCTGGAAGCGACGCTCAAGGATGATCCGGACATCGTCCGCTGGAGCACCTACATCGGTCAGGGCGCGATTCGTTTCTATCTGCCCCTGGACCAGCAACTGGAGAACCCGTACTACGCCCAGTTGGTGATCGTCAGCAAGGGTCTGGAAGAACGCGGGGCCTTGACCGAGCGCCTGAAAAAGCGTCTGCGTGACGACTTCGTGGGCATCGGCACCTATGTTCAGGCGCTGGAAATGGGCCCACCCGTGGGGCGGCCGATCCAGTACCGGGTCAGCGGCAAGGACATCGATCAGGTGCGCAAGCACGCCATCGAACTGGCCACCTTGCTGGACCACAACGCGCACATCGGCGAAATGATCTACGACTGGAACGAGCCGGGCAAAGTGCTGCGCATCGACATTGCCCAGGACAAGGCCCGGCAGCTGGGGTTGTCGTCCGAGGACGTGGCGAAGCTGATGAACACCATCGTCAGCGGTTCGGCGGTGACCCAGGTCAACGACGATATCTACCTGGTCAACGTGGTGGGCCGGGCCAACGATGCCGAGCGCGGCTCGCCGGAAACCCTGCAGAACCTGCAGATCGTCACGCCCAGCGGGACGTCGATTCCGCTCTTGGCGTTCGCCACCGTGCGCTACGAGCTGGAGCAGCCGCTGGTGTGGCGGCGTGATCGCCTGCCGACCATCACCTTGAAGGCGGCGGTCAGCGACGATATCCAGCCGACCGACCTGGTGGCCCAGCTCAAGCCCGAGATCGAGAAATTCGCTGCCGGCCTGCCGGTGGGCTACAAGGTGGCCACCGGCGGTACGGTCGAGGAAAGCGGCAAGGCGCAGGGCCCGATCGCCAAGGTGGTGCCGTTGATGCTGTTCCTGATGGCGACCTTCCTGATGATTCAGCTGCACAGTGTGCAGAAGATGTTCCTGGTGGCCAGCGTGGCGCCTCTGGGCATCATCGGCGTGGTGCTGGCGTTGGTGCCGACCGGGACGCCCATGGGCTTCGTGGCGATCCTGGGGATATTGGCCCTGATCGGTATCATCATCCGCAACTCGGTGATTCTGGTGACCCAGATCGATGCCTACGAGCGTGATGGCTACAAGCCCTGGGACGCGGTGCTGGAGGCGACCGAGCATCGTCGTCGGCCGATCCTGCTCACCGCAGCGGCGGCCAGTTTGGGCATGATCCCGATCGCTCGTGAGGTGTTCTGGGGGCCGATGGCCTACGCGATGATCGGCGGGATCGTGGTGGCGACCTTGCTGACCCTGTTGTTCCTGCCGGCGCTGTATGTGGCCTGGTACCGGATCAAGGAAGGTGAGGGCGAGGGGAAGGAGGCTTGATGATTTGAGGTGTCTGGTAGGGCTTCTTCGCGGGCAGAGGGCTCGGTCGCCCGCCCCGCTCCCACAAGGAACGCGTAACCCCTGTGGGAGCGGGCTCTGCCCGCGAAGGGGGCGCTGCGGTATGGGGACTAGCGCTTGTTGAGCACCCGCGCCAGACGGTCGCCGCTGAACTGGATCAAGGTCACCAGGGCCACCAGCAGGACGATCACCGTGAGCATGATCTGGCTGTCGAAACGCTGGTAGCCATAGCGGTAGGCGATGTCGCCCAGCCCACCGGCACCGATGGCGCCCGCCATGGCCGATGAGTTGATCATGGTCACCACGGTGATGGTGAAACCGGCGACGATGCCGGGCCGAGCCTCGGGCAGCAGCACATGCCAGACGATGTGCCAGCGTCGGCAACCCATGGCCTGTGCGGCCTCGATCAGGCCATGGTCGACCTCACGCAGGCTGACCTCAGCAATGCGCGCAAAGAACGGCGTCGCAGCGATGGTCAACGGCACCACCGCCGCCCACACCCCATAGGTGGTCCCCACGATCAACCGAGTGAACGGGATCAGCGCCACCATCAGGATCAGGAACGGCACCGATCGGAACAGATTGACGAACGCGCCCAGCACGCGGTTCAGCGCCGGCGCCTGGTAGATACCGCCTCGGTCGCTGGTGACCAGCACCACCGCCATCACGACCCCCACCGGCAACGCGATCAACGACGAAACACCCACCATCAACAAGGTGTCGAGGGCGCCCTGCAGCAGACGGTCAAACCACATAGCCCAGCTCCTCTACCTGTTGTGCCCATTGCCGGGCGCGTTGCAGCAGATGCTCACGGTCATGGGGCGAATTGCTCACCGCCACGACCAGGCTGCCCAGCGCCCGCCCTTGAATGCGTTCGATCCCGCCCTGCAGCAGGCTGACCTGCCCGCCCAGCAGGTTGAACAGCGAGGACAGATCCGCTTCGCCGGCCTGTGCCCCGGTCACGCTCAGGCGCAACACCAGCGCGGCCTCGGGTGTCGGCGCCGTACTGCGCAGACGTGCTCGCAGCTCATCGGACAGGCCGTGTTGCAACGGTGCCAGGAGGGTGCGGCTGACCTCGTGCCGAGGGTCGCCGAAGACCTGCCACACCGGCCCCTGCTCGACCACCTGGCCGCCCTCGAGCACCACCACGCGGTCGCAGATGGCACGGATCACGGCCATTTCGTGGGTGATCAAAATGATCGTCAGCCCCAGACGCCGATTGATGTCGCGCAACAGCGCCAGGATCGATTCGGTGGTCTCCGGATCCAGCGCCGAAGTGGCTTCGTCGCACAGCAGGATCTGCGGATCGTGGACCAGCGCGCGGGCAATGCCGACGCGCTGCTTCTGCCCGCCGGACAGCTGCGCCGGGTACGCGTCGCGCTTGCCCTGCAGGCCGACCAGTTCGAGCAGTTCACCGACCTTGCGCCAGCGCTCGGCCTGGGGCACGCCGGCGACCTTGAGTGGCAGCTCGACGTTCTGCCACACGGTTTTCGCCGACATCAGGTTGAAGTGCTGGAAGATCATGCCGATGCGCCGCCGCAGCGCCACCAGACGATCCTCGTCGAAATCACCGATATCCACCTGATCGATCAGCACGCGCCCGCTGCTGGGCTGTTCCAGCCGGTTGATGGTGCGGATCAGCGACGACTTGCCGGCGCCGCTGCGGCCGATGATGCCGAACACTTCGCCGCGCTCGATGGTCAGGTCGATACCTTGCAGGGCCTGCACCGGACCCTGCGCGCCCTCATAGGTCTTGCCGACGCCGATGAAGCGCACCAGGCTGTTGGCCAGTTGCGGGTGCAGCTCCAGGGGTTCGGCAGGCTGCCGGGCAAGGCCGGCGGTATCGGCCAGCCGGCGTTGGACATTGGTGGTGGGCATACTCACTCCTTCCAGCCGACTTGGTAGAGCTTGCCGTTGATCTTGTCGAGCGAGGCACGCACGACCGGCGAGTGTTGGTAGATATCCACGAACTTGGCCAGGCGCGGATCATCCTTGCGCTCGGGCTTGATCACGAACTGGATCACGTATTCGGGATGGTCGAGGCCGTCGAACAGCAGGGCCGAGCCGGCATCGAAGGTCTTGGCCAGGCGAATGTAGGCCGGGTAGCCCTGCACCAGGTCGGCGTCGTCGTAGGCGCGCACCAGTTGCACCGCTTCGACCTGAAGAATCTTGATGCCCTTGGGGTTGGTAAGGATGTCGTCTTCGGTGGCCTTGTAGCCGACCCCCGGCTTGAGGGTGATCAAGCCGGCCTTGGCCAGCAGTTGCAGGCCGCGACCGCTGTTGATCGGGTCGTTGGCGATGGCCACGCTGGCGCCCTTGGGCAGCTCGTCGAAGCTTTTGTAGCGTTTGGAATACAGCCCGACGTTGTTGATGATGCCCGGTGCATAGGGCACCAGGTCGGTGCCGGCCTGGGTATTGGCGTTTTCCAGAAAGGGGATGTGCTGGAAGTAGTTCACGTCGATGTCGCCGGCGGCCAGGCTGACGTTGGGCGCGATCCAGTCGGTGAACTCCACCAGCTTGACGGTCAGGCCCTCTTTCTTGGCTTCCTCCACGGCGGTTTCCAGGGGAATGGCGAAGGCGGCGGTGGTGCCGACGATCAGGGGCTTGTCATCGGCGGCGTGGGCCAGGCCGGTGAGGAGGGTGAGGGCGAGTAGCAGGGTGGGTTTGAGCATGGTGTTGGTCCATTGGTTTTTGTGGGGTTGGGGAGGGCCTCTTCGCGGGCAGAGCCCGCTCCCACATGAGCGTGCGCTCGTTAATTGTGGGAGCGGGGCGGGCGGCTGGGCCTTCTGCCCGCGAAGAGGCCCGGTCAGGCACCGCGCTTGTAACCGAAACCGGCATGTCCCTCGGGCAACCCCGGGCCTTGGCCGAAGACCTTTTCGCGCAGCGTGCCCTGGGCATAGGCGGTCTTGTACGAACCGCGCGCCTGCAGCACGGGGATCACCAGATCGATGAAGTCGACGTAGCTTTCCGGAGTGACCGTGCGGGTCAGGTTGAACCCGTCCAGGCCGGTCTCGGCGATCCAGGCTTCGAGTTCGTCGGCAACCTGTTCCGGGTCGCCGACCAAGGTGATGTAGCGTCCGCCCAGAGCGTGCTGGTCGAGCAATTTGCGGCGGGTCCAGTCGTTGTTCTGCAGGGTCTTGGTGGCCGACTCGATGGCGTTGCCCTTCACGTACTGAATGGGCTCGTCGAGCTCATAGCGGGCAAAGTCGATCGCGGTGGAGGCGGCGAAGTGGGCGACCCCGGCCTCGGCGCTGGCGTAGCTCAGGTATTCGTCATGCTTGGCCCAGGCCTGGGCCTCGGTGGCAGCGACAATGACCGTGATGCCCATGAAAACCTTCACGCCCTGGGGATCGCGGCCGGCTGCGCGGGCCGCGTCGCGCACCTTGTCCACCTGGACGCGGGTGGCCTGCTTGTTCTGTCCGCTGATGAACACACATTCGGCATGCTGACCGGCGAACTGCAGGCCCCGTGCCGAGCTGCCGGCCTGGAACAGCAGCGGTGTGCGCTGTGGCGAGGGTTCACAGAGGTGGTAACCCTGGACCCGGTAGAACTCGCCTTCATGCTGCACCTTGTGGACCTTTTCCGGCTGGGCGTAGATGCGCCGCTCGCGGTCTTCGACGACGGCGTCGTCTTCCCAGCTGCCTTCCCAGAGTTTGTAGAGCACCTCCAGGTATTCATCAGCCTGATCGTAACGGCGATCGTGCTCCACCTGCTGAGTCAGGCCCATGGCCTTGGCCGCGCTGTCCAGGTAGCCGGTGACGATGTTCCAGCCCACCCGACCGCGGGTCAGGTGATCGAGCGTGGACAGGCGTCGGGCGAACAGATAGGGCGCTTCGTAGGTGAGGTTGGCGGTCAGGCCGAAACCCAAGTGGCGGGTGACCGCGGCCATGGCCGAAACCAGCAGCAACGGATCGTTGACCGGCAGCTGGATCGACTCCTTCAAGGTCACATCGACCGAATCCTGATAGATGTCGTAGACCCCGACGATGTCGGCGATGAACAGCCCATCGAACAGGCCGCGCTCCAGCAACCTAGCCAGCTCGGTCCAGTATTCCAAGGTCTTGTACTGGCTTGAAGTGTCGCGCGGATGGGTCCACAGGCCGTGGTTGATGTGGCCCACGCAGTTCATGTTGAAGGCGTTGAGCAGGATCTGCTTCTTGCTCATCAGATGGTCCCCCGGCGTGGTGGCAACTGGTCGTTGAGGTAGTAGTTGCCGATGGCGTGGTACTTCCAGCGCACCGGGTCGTGCAGGGTGTGCACGCGGGCGTTGCGCCAGTGCCGGTCCAGGCCGTGCTCGGCCAGGGTGGCCTGGCTACCGGCGAGTTCGAACAGGGTGCTGCCGGCGGCCAGGGAAATCTCGGTGCTGAGGGCGCGGGCTTCGGCCACGGCAATCGAGGCGGCGCCGACGTGTTCGGCGGTGGGCTCGGCCTGGGCCTTGTCGAGGATTTCGCCGGCCCGCTCCAGCAGCGCTTCGGCAGCATGCAGGCGGATCGCCAGATGGCCGAAGCTCTTCAGCGACAGCGGATCTTCGACAGCCTTGTCGCTGGTGGCGTCGATCCACGGCCGGGTACGGGTGCGGACGAACTGCAAGGCGTCCTCGAACGCCCCGCGCGCAATGCCGGTGTCGATCGCGGCGTGGAGAATCTGCGCGAACGGGCCGACCGTGGTGGGCCGTTCGAACGCGCTTTGAAACGGCACGATGGCGTCGGCGCTGACCCAGACGTTGTCGAACACCACCGAACCGCTGCCCGTGGTGCGCTGGCCGAAGCCGCTCCAGTCGTCGATGACCTGGACCCCGGCACTGTCGGCGGGCACGAAGGCCAGTTGCTGTACGCCCTGTTCATCGATCACCGAAGTGGGAATGCATTGGGCATACAGCGCACCGGTGGCGTAGAACTTGCGGCCATTGATGCGGAAACCGTCGCCGTCGCGGGTCACGCGCGTGGTGCGGTCGTGGGCGGTGCGGGTGCCGAGTTCGGCCAGGGCGTTGCCCAGCCGCTGGCCTGCCAGCACGTCGGCGTACAGGCGCTGCTGCTGCGTCGGGCTGCCGTTGATGCGCAGCACTTCCAGGGCATAGAAATGATTCTGTGGGATCTGTCCCAGCGAGCCGTCGGCAGCCGCCAGCAGGGCAATGACCTGGGCCAGGGTCACGTTGGACACACCGGCTCCGCCGAACGCCCTGGGCACACTGATGCCGCCCAGGCCGGAGCGGGAGAACAGCGTCAGTTCGGCGTGGGGCAGCTGCCGCTCGCGGTCGCGCAGGGCGCTGTCGCGCTGCAACTGGGGGGCCAGCTGCCGGGCAACCTCCAGCGCCTGCTGATCGTTGGCGATCCGTGCGACGCCGTCGAGGGGGTGGGGCAATGAGCTCATGCTGATCTCCAGCGGTCTGGTCAAATCCAGGAATGGCGTGCAGGCAGGCTGCCGTTCAGGTGATAGGCGCCAACAGCGTGATATTTCCAGCGCACGGGATCGTGCAGGGTGTGCACGCGGGCGTTGCGCCAGTGACGGTCGAGGTTGAACTCGGCGAGGGTGGCGCGGCTGCCGGCCAGCTCGAAAAGCTTTTCACTGGCCTGCAGGGCGACTTCGGTGGTGATCACCTTGGCCTCGGCCACGGCGATCGAGGCCTGGCCGGCGAGGGCGGCGTCCACCGGCGCCTGACCGATCTGGTCCAGCACCTGGGCGGCCTTGCGCAGCAGTGCCTGCGCGGCGTGCAGTTCCAGCTTCAGGCGACCGATGTCGGCGACCACGAACGGATCGTCGCTGGCACGCTCGACCCCGGCATCGATCCACGGGCGCGATTTTTCCCGGACGAAGGCGATGGTGTCGTCGATCGCCGCTTCGGCAATCCCGGCGTCGATGGCGGCCTGCATCAGTTGCGACACGGCGCCCTGAATGTTCGGTTGCTGTGCCTGGCGCCAGATCTGCACCACATGGGTGTCGGGTACGTGCGCATTTTCGAGCAGGACAGTGCCGCTGGCGGTGGTGCGCTGGCCGAAGCCCGACCAGTCGTCGACAATGCGCAGGCCCGGTGTGCCGCGGCGTACGAACGCCATGACCAGACGCTGTTCATCGTCCACGGCCTTGACTGCCACCCAGTGGGCGAACAGCGCGCCGGTGGAGTAGAACTTCTGCCCGCTGATTCGCCCGCCGTCATCGTCGCGGACGATGCGGGTGTTGATTTCCAACGTGTTGCGGGCGCCGCGCTCTGGACCGCCGTTGCCGATGCGCGCGCCTTCGAGCACGGCGGTGAATAGCGCGTGCTGCTGCGCTTCGGTGGCGGTGCAGCGCAGCATCTGCAGAATGCCGAAATGGTTCTGTGGGATCTGCCCCAGCGCTGGATCGGCGGCGCTGATGAGGCGGAAGACCTCGGCCAGGGTCACGAAACTGACGTCGGGGCCGCCGAAGGCGCGTGGCACGGTGATGCTGCCCAGGCCGCTGGCGGTGAATTGCTCGATCAGTTGCCAGGGCAGTTCACGTTGCTGGTCTCGCCTGGCAGCGTGGGTGCGGGCACTGGCGGCAAGCGCCTGCGCGGCTTCGAGTGCGTCGGCGTCGTTGCGCAGGATCTGCGCAGGCAAGAGCGCCGGACCGTTGTCGGTTGTTGTCTGTGGTTGGGAGTGTTCGAGGGAAATCGAGTGGTTGACCATACCGTCCTCACGTCATGCAGGGCGTATGTCGCCTTGCTTGGATGTACGCAGGTCCGGTGGTCCGGTTCATATACCCTAATCGTTTGTTAAATTTAAATGAACTAACGATTGGGAATATGGATAGATGTGTTTTTTATGGCTGTACAGTGACCCTTGTGGGAGCGGGGGCGGAGCCCCGCTCCCACATCTGGGGTGTGTCAGAGACGCCGCGGCGCGCCCTTCGCGGGCAGAGCCCGCTCCCACAAGCTGCGGTGTGTCAGATACAGCGCAGCGTGTTCTTCGCGGGCAAGACCCGCTCCCACAATCGAGGCTCAGGTGGGGCGGGTGAGGGTCTTGACGCCTTCGGTGGTGCCCAGCAGCAGCACATCGGCCGGGCGGGCGGCGAACAGGCCGTTGGTGACCACGCCGACGATGGCGTTGATCTGTGTTTCCAACGCCACCGGGTCGGTGATCTGCATGTTGTACACGTCGATGATGATGTTGCCGTTGTCGGTCACCACGCCCTCGCGGTAGACCGGGTCGCCGCCCAGTTTCACCAGCTGGCGCGCGACATGGCTGCGGGCCATCGGGATGACTTCCACCGGCAGCGGAAACTCGCCCAGCACCGGCACCAGCTTGCTGCCGTCGGCGATACAGATGAACGTGGTGGCCACGGCCGCGACGATCTTCTCGCGGGTCAGCGCAGCGCCGCCGCCCTTGATCAGGTTCAGGTGCTCGTCGCTTTCATCCGCGCCGTCGACGTAGAACTCCAGGTCGCCCACGCTGTTGAGTTCGTATACCGGAATGCCATGGCCCTTGAGCCGTGCCGCGGTCGCTTCGGAGCTGGCCACGGCGCCGTCGAAGGCACTCTTGTGCTGCGCCAGCGCGTCGATGAAGCAGTTGGCGGTGGACCCGGTGCCCACGCCGACGACGCTCTTTTCGCCCAGCTTGGGCAGAATGAAATCCACGGCAGCCTGGGCGACGGCCTGTTTGAGTTGGTCCTGGGTCATGCAAGCTCCGCAGCGGCAGTTGGGGCTCTAGTGGTTGTGGCCCCGAAGGCGCGCATTATAAGGGCAAAACCTTGGTTTTGCCGTGGTCGTTGGCTTAGACTCGTCGGCCCTGCCCGTTATCGTCAGTGATGTCCGCCATGCTCGAACAGTACGTAAAGATGATCCTCACCTCGCGCGTCTACGACGTTGCGGTGGAAACCCCTTTGCAGCCCGCCGGGCAGCTGTCCGAGCGCCTGAACAACAAGATTCTGCTCAAGCGCGAAGACTTGCAGCCGGTGTTCTCGTTCAAGATTCGCGGCGCCTACAACAAGCTGGCGCAGCTCAGCGCAGAGGAACTGGCTCGTGGCGTGGTCACCGCCTCGGCCGGCAACCATGCCCAGGGCCTGGCGCTGGCGGCGCGCGAGCTGGGGATCAAGGCCACCATCGTGATGCCCAACACCACCCCCGAGATCAAGATCGAAGGCGTGCGTTCGCGCGGCGGCATCGTGGTGCTGCACGGCGACTCGTTTCCCGAGGCCCTGGCTCATTCGCTCAAGCTGGTGGACGAGCAG
Source organism: Pseudomonas sp. PS01301 (assembly GCF_029960215.1). NCBI lineage: Bacteria > Pseudomonadati > Pseudomonadota > Gammaproteobacteria > Pseudomonadales > Pseudomonadaceae > Pseudomonas > Pseudomonas sp. PS01301. The sequence continues at coordinate 16,192 of NZ_JASCPM010000059.1, forward strand.
GGCATGGTCTACATCCATCCCTACGACGACCCGTACACCATTGCCGGCCAGGGCACGGTGGCGATGGAGATTCTGCGTCAGCATCCGGGCGATCTCGACGCGATCTTCGTGCCGGTGGGCGGCGGCGGTCTGATCGCGGGCATCGCTGCGTACGTCAAATACCTGCGTCCGGGCATCAAGGTCATCGGCGTCGAGCCGGACGATTCCAACTGCCTGCAGCAAGCCATGCGTGCCGGTGAGCGCGTGGTGCTGCCGCAGGTCGGGTTGTTCGCCGACGGTGTGGCGGTGGCGCAGATCGGCCAGTACACCTTCGAGATCTGCAAGGATCACGTGGACGAAGTGATCACCGTCAGTACCGACGAGATCTGTGCGGCGATCAAGGACATCTACGACGATACCCGCTCGATCACTGAACCTGCCGGCGCGCTCGGGGTGGCGGGGATCAAGAAGTACGTCGAGGCACGGGGTGTGTCGGGGCAGACCCTGGTGGCGATCGATTCGGGCGCCAACGTCAACTTCGACCGGCTGCGCCACGTGGCCGAACGGGCCGAGCTGGGTGAGGGGCGCGAAGCCATCATCGCTGTGACCATTCCCGAGCGTCCGGGCAGCTTCAAGGCGTTCTGCGAGGCCATCGGCAAACGGCAGATCACCGAGTTCAACTACCGCTACCACACCGGTCACGAAGCACACATTTTCGTCGGCGTGCAGACCCACCCCGAGCGGGATCCGCGGGCGGTGCTGGTGCAGACGCTGCAATCCCATGGCTTCCCGGTGCTGGACCTGACCGACAACGAGCTGGCCAAGCTGCACATTCGCCATATGGTCGGCGGCCATGCGGTCCGGGTCAGCGACGAGATGGTGCTGCGCTTCGAGTTCCCGGAGCGTCCGGGTGCGCTGTTCAACTTCCTCGACAAGCTGGGTGGGCGCTGGAACATCTCGATGTTCCACTACCGCAACCATGGTGCGGCCGACGGGCGTGTGGTGGCTGGGCTGCAGGTGCCTGAAGAGGAGCGCCATCTGGTGGCCGGCGCGCTGGCCGAAATCGGCTACCCGTTCTGGGACGAGACGGATAACCCGGCTTATCAGTTGTTTCTGGGGTAGTGATGCGGTGCCTGGCTTGAGTCCGTGGTGGGCCATTCGCGGGCAGAGGGCTCGCCGCCCGCCCCGCTCCCACAGGGTGAACTCGACGGGTGCTACGCTTGTCGATGATGAATCGTCAATGCCCATAGGGATCACGCGTCATGGAAAGCCTGGCGATTCTGAAAGTATTTCACGTCGCTGCTACGGTCGTGCTGCTGGGCAGCGTGGTGGCCGTCATCTACCGTGCCTGGCGCAGTTGGAAAGGCGGCGACCGGCTGCCCTTCGCCAGTACCCTGCAACGGCCTTGGGTGTACGCCTGGGTGGTCATGGCCGTGAGCCTGGTGAGTTTTCCGGTGACCGGCTGGTGGCTGGTGCACCGAGTCGGCTGGCCCTTGGGGCAAACCTGGATTCTCACTGCCGCGGTGTTGTATGTGATCGGCGGTGGGGTCTGGCTGCTGCTGATCAATCGGGTGAATCGCCTGCGTCTGGCGACGGGACTCGATGAGGTCGTCGTTGCGGCCAAGCGGCGCAATGTCTTGATCATCGCGACCGTGGCAGTGGTGGTGCTTTTGTCGATCATCGGACTGATGGTGACCAAGCCTGCCTGAGGCTGCGCAGTCAGGCAGACCGCGGCGTATTCTTCGCGGCCGATGACCGCTCCTACGGTTGGCCCTGATTCCTGTGGGAGCGGGGCGGGCGGCTGAGCCCTCTGCTCGCGAAAAGAGCGCCGCGGTGGATCAGACAGACCGCGGCATATTCTTCGCGGCTGATGACCGCTCCTACGGTTGGCCACGATCCCTGTGGGAGCGGGGCGGGCGGCTGAGCCCTCTGCCCGCGAAGAGAACCTCGCGGTGGATCAGACAGACCGCGGCGCATTCTTCGCGGGCAAGCCCGCTCCCACAGTCAGACAGACCGCGGTGCATTCTTCGCGGGCAGAGCCCGCTCCCACAGTGAGCAGTTATCAGCGCAGGGAGATTTCCTTCCAGCCGCGGCGCTTGGCTTCTTCGTGCAGGCGGGGGTCCGGGTCGACCACCACCGGGTGGGTCACTTGCTCCAGCAGTGGCAGATCGTTCATCGAGTCGCTGTAGAAATAGCTGTCGTTCAGATCGTAGCCGTTCTCTTCCAGCCAGCGGTTCAGGCGCGTGACCTTGCCTTCCTTGAAGCAGGGCACATCGAAGCTGCGACCGGTGTAGCGGCCGTCGACCATTTCCACTTCCGTGGCCAGCAGCGTTTCCACGCCCAGGCGCTCGGCGATCGGGCCGGTCACGAAGCGGTTGGTGGCGGTAATGATCACCAGCTTGTCGCCCGCGTCGCGATGCTGTTGCAGCAAGGCGGCGGCCTTGGGCAGCATGATCGGCTCGATGCAGTCGCGCATGAAATCGCGATGCCATTCATCCAGTTGCGCCACGTCGGTCGCCGCGAGAATTTCCAGGGTGAAGTTCAGGTACTCGTTCAAGTCCAGACGGCCTGCCAGGTAGTCCTGATAGAACTCATCGTTGCGTGCCTTGTAGGTGTCGGCATCGAGAATGCCGCGGGCGCACAGATAATCACCCCAGGCATGGTCGCTGTCGCCGCCGAGCAGCGTGTTGTCGAGGTCGAATAGGGCCAGGCGCATGAAATGACTCGCATTAAATGGGGAAAAGGCCCACAGAATACGGACTTTTCACATGCGTGCACATAAGCTACGCGGCGTCGTTGCTGCCTTCACAGGCTTTGTGGAACAATGCCAGAACATGCGTTTACGAGGTTGTTGCCGTGATCGACCCCGATGGTTTTCGCCCTAACGTTGGCATCATTCTCACCAATGACGCCGGTCAGGTGCTATGGGCTCGGCGTATCAATCAGGACGCCTGGCAATTTCCACAAGGGGGTATCAACCCTCAGGAAACGCCGGAAGAGGCCTTGTACCGCGAGCTGAATGAAGAAGTCGGGCTGGAACGCCAGGATGTAGAAATACTTGCCTGCACCCGCGGCTGGTTGCGTTATCGTCTACCCCAACGCCTGGTGCGCACGCACAGCCAACCGTTGTGCATCGGCCAGAAACAGAAATGGTTCCTGCTGCGCCTGGTATCCAACGAGCAGCGCGTGCGCATGGACCTGACCGGCAAACCCGAGTTCGATGGCTGGCGCTGGGTCAGCTATTGGTACCCGCTGGGCCAGGTGGTGACATTCAAGCGCGAGGTCTACAGACGCGCGCTCAAAGAGCTAGCCCCGCGCCTTCTCTCGCGCGACTGACGACGGAGTTCGACCCCGAGCCATGCTCAATACGCTGCGCAAGATCGTCCAGGAAGTCAACTCCGCCAAGGATCTCAAGTCGGCGCTGGGGATCATTGTGCAACGCGTCAAGGAAGCCATGGGCAGCCAGGTCTGCTCGGTGTACCTGCTGGATCTGGAAACCAATCGCTTCGTGCTGATGGCCACCGAAGGCCTCAACAAGCGCTCCATCGGCAAGGTCAGCATGGCCCCCAACGAAGGCCTGGTGGGCCTGGTGGGCACGCGCGAAGAGCCGCTCAACCTGGAAAACGCCGCCGGCCACCCGCGTTATCGCTACTTCGCCGAAACCGGCGAGGAGCGCTACGCGTCCTTCCTCGGCACGCCGATCATTCACCACCGGCGCGTGGTGGGGGTGCTGGTGATCCAGCAAAAGGAGCGGCGTCAGTTCGACGAGGGCGAAGAAGCCTTTCTGGTCACCATGAGCGCGCAATTGGCGGGGGTGATCGCCCACGCCGAAGCCACCGGTTCGATCCGTGGCCTGGGGCGTCAGGGCAAGGGTATCCAGGAAGCGCGCTTCGTCGGCGTGCCCGGCTCGCCCGGCGCGGCCGTGGGGACCGCAGTGGTCATGCTGCCGCCGGCCGATCTGGACGTGGTGCCCGACAAGAGTGTCAGCGACATCGATGCCGAACTGGCGTTGTTCCAGAACGCGCTGGAAGGCGTGCGCAACGACATGCGCACCCTGTCGGCGAAACTGGCCACCCAGCTGCGCCCCGAAGAGCGGGCGCTGTTCGACGTCTACCTGATGATGCTCGATGACGCTTCGCTGGGCAGCGAAGTGACCAACGTGATCAAGACCGGGCAATGGGCCCAGGGTGCGCTGCGCCACGTCGTCACCGAGCACGTCAACCGTTTCGAATTGATGGACGACGCCTACCTGCGCGAGCGCGCCTCCGACGTCAAGGACCTGGGGCGGCGCCTGCTCGCCTATCTGCAGGAGGCGCGTCAGCAAACCCTGGTCTACCCCGACAACACCATCCTGATCAGCGAAGAGCTGTCGCCGGCGATGCTCGGCGAGGTGCCCGAAGGCAAGCTGGTCGGCCTGGTGTCGGTCCTGGGCTCGGGCAACTCCCACGTCGCCATTCTCGCGCGTGCCATGGGCATCCCGACGGTGATGGGCCTGGTCGACCTGCCGTATTCCAAGGTCGATGGCATCAAGATGATCGTCGATGGCTACCACGGCGAGGTCTACACCAACCCTAGCGACATCCTCAGCAAGCAGTTCGCCGATGTGGTCGAAGAGGAGCGGCAGCTGGCGCTGGGTCTCGATGCCCTGCGCGAATTGCCTTGCGTGACCCTCGACGGCCACCGCATGCCGCTGTGGGTCAATACCGGTCTGCTGGCCGATGTGGCCCGTGCGCAGCAGCGCGGCGCCGAGGGCGTCGGCCTGTACCGCACCGAAGTGCCGTTCATGATCAACCAGCGCTTCCCCAGCGAGAAGGAACAGCTGGCCATCTACCGTGAACAGTTGGCCGCCTTCCACCCGCTGCCGGTGACCATGCGTAGTCTGGACATTGGCGGCGACAAGTCGCTGTCGTATTTCCCCATCAAGGAAGAGAACCCGTTCCTGGGCTGGCGCGGCATCCGCGTGACCCTCGACCACCCGGAAATCTTCCTCGTGCAGGCCCGTGCCATGCTCAAGGCCAGCGAGGGCCTGAACAACCTACGCATCCTGCTGCCGATGATCTCCGGTACCCACGAACTGGAAGAAGCCCTGCACCTGATTCACCGGGCCTGGGGCGAGGTGCGCGACGAGGGCACCGACGTACCGATGCCGCCGGTGGGCGTGATGATCGAGATCCCTGCGGCGGTGTATCTGACCAAGGAGCTGGCGCGCCAGGTCGACTTCCTTTCGGTGGGCTCGAACGACCTGACCCAATACCTGCTGGCCGTGGACCGCAACAACCCGCGCGTGGCCGACCTCTACGACTACCTGCACCCAGCCGTGCTGCAGGCTCTGCAGCATGTGGTCACCGAGGCGCATGCCGAAGGCAAGCCGGTGAGCATCTGTGGCGAAATGGCCGGCGACCCGGCTGCCGCGATACTGTTGATGGCGATGGGTTTCGACAGCTTGTCGATGAACGCCACCAACTTGCCGAAGGTGAAGTGGATGCTGCGTCAGGTCAACCTGAGCAAGGCCAAGGAACTGCTGGCCCAGTTGAGCAAGATCGACAACCCGCAAGTTATCCACAGCTCGCTGCAGCTGGCCCTGAAGAATCTGGGCCTGTCGCGGATGATCAATCCGAGCACGCCGAAGAAGCACTGAAGCGCTTGACCTGTGGCAGCCCGGTATGTGGCTGCCACGGGTTTGCCGCTAATAGCCGGCGCCCGGTTCCACCAGACCGACCATGACCTCACCTCGTTGATGCCTGCGGATATTCTCCAGCAGCACCTCGAAGGCTGAGTGCGGATCGGTCATGGCGCCGATGTGCGGGGTCAGCCAGATTTTCGGATGGTCGAGGAAGGGGTGATCGCTGGGTGGCGGCTCTTCTTGCAGCACATCGACGATTGCATGGGCCAGATGGCCCGAGTCCAGCGCCGCCAACAAGTCGGCTTCCATCAGATGACCACCACGGCCCAGGTTGATCAGGCTCGCGCCCGCGGGCAGCGCGGCGAAGGTCCAGGCATCGAGGATGCCGGCCGTGTCGCTGGTCAGGGGCAACAGGCACAGCAGGATGTCGCAGTTGCCCAGGAACTCCGGCAGCTGTTCGCGGCCGCCGTAGCAGCGTACGTCTGGCAGGGTCTTGAGTGTGCGTGACCAGCCACTCAAGGCGAAGCCGAACGGGCGCAGCGCGTTCAATGCCGCCTGGCCCAGGTTGCCCAGGCCCATCACACCTACCCGACGCTTGCCGGCGGCCAGCAGTGGATGGGTCTTCCATACGCCTTTGCGCTGTTGCTGCAGGTAGGTTGGCATCTGTCGATGCAAGCCCAGCACGGCAAAGCCGACGTACTCGATGATGCCTTGGGCGATGCCGGGGTCGAGCATGCGCACCACGCTGACCGATTCGGGCACATGGGCAAGGTCGAACTGGTCGACCCCCGCCGAGGTGGCGAACACCACCTGCAACTGCGGGAATCGCTCATACAGGTCCGCAGGCGGCTGCCAGGCCGCGAAATAGCGCACCTGCGCCGGGTCGCCGATGTCCGGCCAGAAGCGCAGGGGGATATCCGGTGCGTGCTCGGCGAACAAGGCTTTCCAGGCCGACGCACGCTCGTCGGGGACTTTGAACAGCAGCGTCATAAGGCGGGCTCTCATGGACCATCGGGGTTTACACCGACGATGCCAGATCGCGGCGCAACATTCTCCCGAATCGAGCGGGTCAAACAGAACAGTCGTCCGTAAGAGCGGTGCCGTGTGGGAGCAGTACTCTGTTGGAGGGGGGCTCTGTGGGAGCGGGCTCTGCCCGCGAACGGGGCGCCGCGGTGTGTCAGAGGTACCGCAGCGCTTGTTTCGGGCAGAGCCCGCTCC
>NZ_JASCPM010000005.1:0-183175 GCF_029960215.1 Pseudomonas sp. PS01301
TCAGGAAGCAAGCTTCCTTCAACCGCTCGACTTGCATGTGTTAGGCCTGCCGCCAGCGTTCAATCTGAGCCATGATCAAACTCTTCAGTTCAATACTGCAATCGGGTTTTGAGAAAACCCTATAAACTTGGCTCAGCAATCGCAAACTCGAACCCGAAGGATCGAGGTAACTCTTTGATTTCTCGTGGAGTCATTGTGATGCTGATAATCTTGTTGACTAACAGTCTTAACTCACAAGCACCCACACGAATTGCTTGATTCAATTGTTAAAGAGCGGTGGGTTGATTCTTTCGTCTCAACCGAGGCGCGCATTCTACGCTGGCCTCATATTCTGTCAAGCGTTTATTTCGAAGTATTTTTCCAGAAACCTGAACAACTTCAAACACTTGACTCGCTTAGATCACTCGTCAGCGGGAGGCGAATTCTACAGCGTTTCAAACCGCTGTCAACCACCTTTTTCACCGCTTCCGAACTTGAAGATCGAAGCACTTCCTCACTGCCTGAACGACTAACTCATTGATTAACAAGGCGTTTATCGTTTCGGCTGCGCCGGAAGTGGGGCGAATTATAGACACTTGAAATCTGCCGTCAACCCCCAATTCAGAAAACTGTCATAAACGTTATTCACGTGCTGCTCCTATATAGAAGCAGCACTACACCACGCCTGCGGCGTGGAGTTGGTCATAGGTCTGGGCATCCATGTTCAACAGCTGCTTCAGGACTTCCTGGGTATGCTCGCCCAGCAAAGGAGGCGCATGTCGGTACTCCACGGGACTGGCGCTCAGCCGTAGTGGGCTGGCGACCATGGGGAGGGTGCCCGCCAGAGGATGTTTCAGTTCAATGGCCAGCCCCCTGGCAAGCACCTGGGGGTCGGCGAACACCTGGGCCAGATCGTTTATCGGACCGCAGGGCACGCCAGCCACTTCGAGTTCGGTGACCCACTGCTGGGTCGTCTTGAACACCGTCGCCTGCCGGATCAAGGGTATCAGCTGCGTGCGATTGGCGACCCGCTGCTGGTTGGAGGCGAAGCGGGGGTCGGTGGCCCATTCGAGATGGCCGGCCACCTGGGCGAACTTGGCGAACTGGCTATCGTTGCCCACCGTCAGGATGAAATCGCCGTCGGCTGTAGGAAAATCCTGATAGGGCACGATGTTTGGATGGGCATTGCCCAGGCGCCCAGGCGCGACCCCTGTGGTGAGGTAGTTCATGGCCTGGTTGGCCAGACAGGCTACCTGCACGTCAAGCAGGGCCATGTCGATCTGCTGGCCACCGCCGCCTTTGTCGCGATGCGCCAATGCAGCCAATATGGCGACAGTGGAATACAGACCGGTCAGGATGTCAGTCAGAGCGACGCCCACCTTGGCGGGTCCGGCACCGGGATCGCCATCAGCCTTGCCGGTGAGGCTCATCAGGCCGCCCATGCCTTGCACCATGAAGTCATACCCTGGGCGGGTGGCATAGGGGCCGGTCTGGCCGAAACCGGTGATCGAGCAGTAGATCAGTTGCGGATTAACGGCACTGAGTGACGCATAGTCCAGCCCATACGCAGCCAGACCGCCGACCTTGAAGTTCTCGATGAGAATGTCGGAGTTCGCAGCCAGCTCGCGGACCAGCTGTTGCCCCTCGGGCCGAGTGAAGTCGATGGTGACCGAGCGCTTGTTGCGATTGGCTGCCAGGTAATAGGCGGCTTCACCGGTGCTGTTGCCTGCCTGATCCGCCAGGAACGGCGGTCCCCAGGCTCGGGTGTCGTCACCCCGGCCTGGACGCTCGACCTTGATGACCTCGGCGCCGAGGTCGGCGAGGATCTGACCCGCCCAGGGCCCGGCCAGCACGCGCGACAGATCGAGTACACGAAGATGCGAAAGCGCGCCCATGACAACCTCCTGTCAATAGAAGGCTTGCAGGCCGGTTTGCGCACGCCCCAGGATCAAGGCGTGCACGTCGTGAGTGCCTTCGTAGGTATTGACCACCTCCAGGTTGACTAGATGGCGGGCAATGCCGAATTCGTCGGAGATGCCGTTGCCGCCGAGCATGTCTCGGGCCATGCGTGCGATGTCCAGGGATTTGCCGCAGGAGTTGCGCTTCATGATCGAGGTGATCTCCACCGCCGCGGTGCCTTCGTCTTTCATCCGCCCCAGACGCAGGCAGCCTTGCAAGGCGAGGGTGATCTCGGTCTGCATGTCGGCCAGCTTCTTCTGGATGAGTTGGTTGGCGGCGAGCGGGCGACCGAACTGCTGGCGATCCAGGGTGTACTGCCGAGCGGTGTGCCAGCAGAATTCCGCTGCTCCCAACGCCCCCCAAGAGATGCCGTAACGCGCGGAGTTGAGGCAAGTGAACGGCCCTTTGAGACCACGCACATCGGGAAACATGTTTTCTTCCGGGACAAACACGTTGTCCATGACGATTTCACCGGTGATGGAGGCGCGCAGGCCGACCTTGCCGTGAATGGCGGGTGCGCTGAGGCCGGCCCAGCCTTTTTCCAGAATGAAGCCGCGGATGTCACCCGCATCGTCCTTGGCCCACACCACGAACACGTCGGCAATCGGGCTGTTGGTGATCCACATCTTGCTGCCGCTCATGCGGTAGCCGCCGTCGACCTTGCGCGCCCGTGTAACCATGGCGCCTGGATCGGAGCCGTGGTCGGGTTCGGTCAGGCCGAAGCAGCCGATCCACTCGCCACTGGCCAATTTGGGCAGGTATTTCTGCTTTTGCGCTTGAGTGCCGAATTCATTGATTGGAACCATCACCAATGACGACTGCACGCTCATCATCGAGCGGTAGCCGGAGTCCACCCGCTCTACCTCACGGGCGATCAGGCCATAGCAGACGTAGTTGAGACCACTGCCGCCGAATTCTTCCGGGATGGTGGCGCCGAGCAGACCCATCTCGCCCATTTCGCGAAAGATGGAGGGATCGGTGGTTTCATGACGAAAGGCTTCCAGGACACGCGGCATGAGCTTGTCCTGCGCGTACTGCTCCGCACTGTCGCGCACCATGCGCTCTTCCTGGGTAAGTTGCTGGTCCAGTAGCAGTGGGTCGATCCAGTTGAAGCTTGCCATGTGTCCGTCCTCTAGAAAGCGGTATATCCGCAGATTAGGCCGCTGCGACTTGGCGGACAAAGCAAGATTGCGCATGAGGTTGTGATAATTTCTCACTTCGTAAGTGAGCCACGGTGCATGGCATCGGGAATTGAGTGAGGAATGGTTACATGCGCAGACGAATACCCAGCACGGCCGCATTGATCTGCTTCGAGGCAGCAGCGCGCCATGAGAGCTTCACCAAGGCGTCTGCCGAGCTGTTCCTGACCCAGGGGGCGGTTTGCAGGCAGATTGCCAATCTCGAGGCGTTTCTCGATGTGCGCCTGTTTCGACGCTCCAAGCGAGGCGTAAAGCTGACCGAAGCGGGATTGTCATACAGCCGCCGGGTGGCCGCGCAACTCGATGCCGTGGAGCGCGAGACGCTGGCGGTGATGGGGCAGCAGGGCGCCAGTACCCTGGAACTGGCCGTGGTGCCGACTTTCGGTACCCAATGGCTGCTGCCGCGGCTGAAGGACTTCCAGCGGCATAACCCGCAGATCACGGTCCACCTGACCAACCGGACTCGACCTTTCCTGTTCGCCGACACCGACTTCGATGCGGCAATCTACTTCGGGGACGGTGACTGGCCGGGCACGCAGACCAGCAGGCTAATGGAAGAGCATCCCGTTCCGGTGTGCAGTCCGGCGCTGCTGCAAGGGCAGTCGGCATTGACGCCGGCCCGTATTGCCGAACTTGCGCTGCTGCAGCAGAGCACACGTCCCTATGCATGGCGACAGTGGTTTGCCAGCCTGGACATGAACGTGCCGCGTGATCTGAGCGGTCCGCGCTATGAGCTGTTCTCCATGCTGGCTCAGGCAGCGGTGCACGAAATGGGGATTGCGCTCATACCTCCGTTTCTGATCCAGCGGGAATTGCGCGAGGGCAGCCTGGTCGTTGCTAATGCCCACGAGCTGACCAGTTCCAAAGCCTATTACCTGGCCGTGCCGGACAGGCATCGCGAGCTGGGATCGCTGCGGGTTTTTCGCGATTGGCTGATGCAGCAGGCGCAGGATTATCACGCAATGGAAGGGCGCCAGCATCGCTGACGATGCGTAGTGGTGCCTTGAAAGACCCTACAGATATATGTTTTTGGCGCGTTTCTGAAACATACGAAAAATGGCGAATTTTCAGCGCCAGCCTTTGCACTGCCTGACTATGGCGTGTTTTTGACGCTGATTGGTCTCTACCCTGCAAATATTTCGCAAAATATTTCGACGCATCCAGTCATCGCTGTAAGTACCGATCTAGAAGGCTTTGAGGCCTACCGCTGTGACATTCGGTCACAGCGTGACTTGTAGTGCTTTGCGTGTATCGCTCCACAACCTGTTGAAGCCGCTCGTCGGGGCCTGCAAAATGCCGCGGCCCGCCGTTTTCAGGCGGTATCGTGCTGATGGGCCATCGCAGAATGAGCCATAGCCAGTGCTTGGGTACGACCAGGAAGAAGATCCAGCAGGAGATATAACGTGCACATTGGTGTTCCTCTCGAAACGCAGCAGGGCGAGACACGTGTAGCCGCCACCCCGGAGACCATCAAGAAGCTGGTCGCTCAGGGCCATGTGGTGACGGTTGAAAGTGGCGCAGGCGTGCGCGCGAGCGTGACCGACGGCGCCTATGAGGCCGCTGGCGCGATCATTGGCAGCGCGGCGCAGGTGTTTGCCACGCAGCTGGTGCTCAAGGTCAATCCCCCCAACGACGCAGAACTGCTGCAGATGAGCACCGGTACGGTGCTGCTGGGCATGCTCAACCCGTTCAACAACGAGTTGATCGCCAAGATGGCGGAGCGGGGCATCAGTGCTTTCGCCCTCGAGGCAGCGCCTCGTACGTCACGTGCGCAGAGCCTGGACGTGCTGTCTTCGCAAGCCAACATCGCCGGCTACAAGTCGGTTCTGCTGGCGGCGCATCACTACCCACGGTTCATGCCGATGCTGATGACCGCAGCCGGTACCGTCAAGGCGGCACGGGTGCTGATTCTGGGTGCCGGTGTGGCGGGGCTGCAGGCCATCGCCACGGCCAAGCGCCTGGGTGCAGTGATCGAGGCCTCGGACGTGCGTCCGGCGGTGAAGGAGCAGATCGAATCGCTGGGGGCGAAGTTCATCGATGTGCCGTATGAAACCGACGAGGAACGCGAATGCGCCGAAGGCACGGGAGGTTACGCCCGGCCCATGCCTGCCAGCTGGATGCAGCGTCAGGCGCAGGCGGTTCACGAGCGGGCCAAGCAGGCTGACATCGTCATCACCACTGCGCTGATTCCGGGGCGCAAGGCGCCTACGTTGCTCAGCGCCGAAACAGTGGCACAGATGAAGCCTGGCTCGGTGGTGATCGACCTCGCAGCCCTGCAGGGCGGCAACTGCCCACTGACCGTGGCCGATCAGGTGGTGGTGCATAACGGCGTGACCATCGTCGGGCCGACCAACCTGCCGGCGCAGGTGGGTGCCGACGCTTCGGCGCTGTATGCCCGCAACCTACTGGATTTCATGAAGCTGCTGTTCGACAAGGAAGGGCAGTTCACCATCAACCTGGAAGACGACATCGTCGCCGCGTGCCTGATGTGCCGCGATGGCCAGATCGTGCGCAAGAACGGCTGAGGACACTACAAATGGAAGACATGCTGATCTCCCACGGTATCTACAACCTGATCATTTTCGTGCTGGCCATCTATGTCGGCTATCACGTGGTCTGGAACGTGACACCTGCGCTGCACACACCACTGATGGCCGTGACCAACGCCATTTCGGCCATTGTCATCGTTGGTGCCATGCTCGCCGCAGCGCTGACCGTGACGCCTCTGGGCAAGACCATGGGCACCCTTGCCGTTGCGCTGGCAGCGGTGAACGTATTCGGCGGGTTCCTGGTGACCCGGCGGATGCTGGAGATGTTCAAGAAGAAAGCCCCGAAAGTGAAGGATGAGGCGTCCAAACAATGAGCATGAACCTGGTTACGCTTCTTTATCTGGTGGCATCGGTGTGCTTCATCCAGGCATTGAAGGGTCTGTCCCATCCAACCACGTCGCGACGCGGCAACCTGTTCGGCATGCTGGGCATGACCCTCGCGGTGCTCACCACCGTCGGCCTGATCTACAAGCTGGGCGCAGAACTGGCAACCGCCGGCATCGGCTACGTGCTCGTCGGTCTGCTGGTGGGCGGTACCGCTGGGTCGATCATGGCCAAGCGCGTGGAAATGACCAAGATGCCGGAGTTGGTGGCCTTCATGCACAGCATGATCGGTCTGGCAGCAGTGTTCATCGCTATCGCCGCTGTGGTCGAGCCGCAATCGCTGGGCATCGTCGCGCACCTGGGTGACGCGATTCCAACCGGTAACCGCCTGGAACTGTTCCTGGGCGCAGCGATTGGCGCCATCACCTTTTCCGGCTCGGTGATTGCCTTTGGCAAGCTGTCCGGCAAATACAAGTTCCGCCTGTTCCAGGGCGCGCCCGTGCAGTTTGCCGGCCAGCACAAGCTTAATCTGCTGATCGGCCTGGGTACCTTGCTGTGTGGTCTGGTCTTCATGTTCACGGGCAGCTATGCCGCCTTTGGCCTGATGCTGGCCCTGGCGTTCGTTCTGGGTGTGCTGTTGATCATCCCGATCGGCGGGGCCGACATGCCGGTGGTGGTGTCCATGCTCAACAGCTATTCGGGCTGGGCTGCAGCGGGCATCGGATTCTCGCTGAACAACTCGATGCTGATTATCGCCGGTTCGCTGGTGGGTTCCAGCGGTGCGATTCTGTCCTACATCATGTGCAAGGCGATGAACCGTTCGTTCTTCAACGTCATTGGCGGTGGCTTCGGTGCCGTTGCGGACGCGGGCCCGGCGGGTGCCAAGGAAGCACGGCCAGTGAAATCGGGTTCGGCGGACGATGCCACGTTCCTGCTGACCAACGCCGATACCGTGATCATCGTGCCCGGCTATGGCCTGGCCGTGGCCCGCGCGCAGCATGCGCTCAAGGAGCTGACGGAGAAACTGACCCACGCCGGCGTGACCGTCAAATACGCGATCCATCCGGTGGCCGGACGTATGCCGGGGCACATGAACGTGCTGCTGGCCGAGGCCGAAGTGCCTTATGACCAGGTCTTCGAGATGGACGACATCAACTCCGAGTTCGGCCAGGCCGACGTGGTGTTGGTGCTTGGCGCCAACGACGTGGTCAACCCGGCGGCCAAGAACGATCCGAAATCACCCATTGCGGGGATGCCGATCCTTGAAGCGTTCAAAGCCAAGACCATCATCGTCAACAAGCGCTCGATGGCCAGCGGCTACGCCGGTTTGGACAACGAGCTGTTCTACCTGGACAAGACCATGATGGTCTTCGGCGATGCCAAGAAAGTCATCGAAGACATGGTCAAAGCTGTGGAGTAAACGCCGCACCAGGTGCTGCACTGTGAACGGCTAACCCCGCCCATGGCGGGGTTTTTTGCATCTACGGTAAAAGTGTTTTACGGGAAAAGGTGCGGAATAGAGCGGTTGATGCGACTTTGGTCGCAGGACGCGACTGCCTACATTCACTAGACTGCGCAGCACGCGTTTCGCTTCTCGGGATAATGAACATGCACGCTGACCGTATTCGCCTGGCTTCCTTGCAGGACAAGATAATGAGCGCCGCCCAGGCCGCTGAACTGATCGAAGATGGCATGACCGTGGGCATGAGTGGCTTCACCCGTGCCGGGGAGGCCAAGGCCGTTCCCCAAGCGCTGGCCGAACGCGCGCTGCGCACACCGCTCAAGATCAGCCTGATGACTGGCGCAAGCCTAGGCAATGACCTGGACAAGCAGTTGACCGAAGCCGGCGTGCTGGCCCGGCGCATGCCATTCCAGGTCGACAGCACCTTGCGCAAGGCCATCAATGCCGGCTCGGTGATGTTCATCGACCAGCATCTGTCCGATACCGTGGAACAGCTGCGCAACCGCCAGATCAAGGCCGTCGACCTGGCCGTCATCGAATGCGTCGCCATTACCGAGGAAGGGCATCTGGTGCTCAGTACATCGGTGGGCAACTCGGCAAGTTTCGCGATCCTGGCCGAACAGGTGATCGTCGAGATCAACCTGGCGCAGCCATTGGAGCTGGAAGGCCTGCACGACATCTATATTCCCAGCTATCGGCCCACACGCCTGCCGATCCCGGTGTTGAGCGCCGATACCCGCATCGGTCGCTGCGCGGTACAGATCGACCCGGCGAAGATCAGCGCCATCGTCATCAGCCAGCAGGCCGACTCACCGTCGACCGTGCTGCCACCGGACGACGATACCCAGGCGATCGCGGGGCATCTGGTGGACTTTTTCAAGAGCGAGGTCGACGCAGGGCGTTTGACCAACAGCCTCATGCCGTTGCAGGCGGGCATCGGCACCATCGCCAATGCGGTGATGCACGGCCTGCTGGATTCACCGTTCGACAACCTGACGATGTACTCCGAAGTGCTGCAGGACTCGACCTTCGACCTGTTCGATGCCGGCAAGCTGGCGTTCGCTTCGGGCAGCTCCATGACCTTGTCGGCGCGAAAGCATGCGGAAGTCTTCAGCCACTTCGAACGATACAAATCGCGCCTGGTGCTGCGTCCGCAGGAGATTTCCAATCACCCGGAGGTGATTCGACGCCTGGGCATCATCGGTATCAACACTGCGCTGGAGTTCGACCTGTACGGCAACGTGAACTCTACCCATGTCTGCGGCACCCGGATGATGAACGGCATCGGCGGGTCGGGTGATTTTGCGCGCAACGCCCACCTGGCCATCTTCGTCACCAAATCGATTGCCAAGGGTGGTGCAGTTTCCAGCGTCGTACCCATGGTCAGCCATGTCGACCACACCGAACACGACGTCGATATCCTCGTGACCGAGCAGGGCCTGGCGGATCTGCGCGGCCTGGCACCGCAGGAGCGGGCGCAGGCGGTGATCGATAACTGTGTTCATCCCCAGTATCGAGAGGCCCTGCAGGGCTATTTCGACCAGGCATGCCTACGCGGCGGCCACACGCCTCATGTCTTGCAGGAAGCACTGCAATGGCACATCAACCTGGAAGAGACCGGGCGCATGTTGGCGAGCTGAAGCGCACAGTTTAGCTGTGATGCAATACAGTTCTTGGAAATGGTATCTGGACTCACCAGCATGAAGCATAAACTGTACTACTGTACGGGTAAAAATCGAGGTCGAGTTGCTTGGAGTGAATGCATATCGAGCAAAAATGCACTACTTGAGGGCAGACCCGTACAGTTGCCTCATTCCAGAGCAAGACAGTTGGGTTTAACAGTCAACTGACCGCACACAATACAGGTGAACTGTGCCTACTGTTCTGGACAGGGAGCGCGGAAAATGGGTACCAGATAAACCACTACTCAGCCCCGCCACAAGCGGAAGGATGTACATCATGGAACGTACCCTCAGTTCCGACCTGTTCCAGGCCAACACCAAAACTGCTCAAACTTCGGCTCCTCTGCGCTTTTTCGCCAACCTGATGCTTTGGCAGCGCCGTATCGCCAGCCGCCATCAACTGGCTCGTCTGGATGCTCGTCTGCTGGCCGATGCCGGTATCAGCGAAGCCCAGCGTTGCGAAGAGTTGAGCAAGCCGTTCTGGCGTTGATGCAACGCCGCGCTGGTGACAGAGCCTGAAGGCCGAACCAGCAACGAATTCTAAAAAAGCCCGTCGCGGTCAACGCTGACGGGCTTTTTTTTGCCTGCACGAAAGCTGACAGATACAGTTATATGATTATGATAAAAGACCATAACAGTTGAATCATCGCTCACGCTGGATGGTCGGAGTGCTGGCGCCCGAAGCTTCGAGGCGCTCTAATAAGCTTCATAGCGCTCAAACATCGCCCTGATCTGGAGATCCATCATGTCCCGTAATCATCTGTTGGGTGCCGCCGTATTGTTGGCTCTGGCCAGCGGCGCGCAGGCTTCAAGCTTCGTCGTCACGACCGATGCACTGGTCCGTGGGGTCAATGCATCGACCAATGCAACCTCTGACCTGTCTTCGTCGCTGCGCGACAACAAGATCGTGCGTGAAGCGCGGGACGATGCGGCGAGCTTCGTCGCCAGCCAGGGCGATATCCGCGGTGCCAAGCTGGAAAGCGCTTTCGCCCACATCCGCAAAGTCGCCCCGCAGATGCAGGCCAGCGACGCGCAACTGGCCCAGGCCATTCTGGCCATCTGATGCTCTGCAACGGGTACCTCCCGCAGATGAAGAATGCGACAGGCTGCTGCAGCCTGCGCATCGCGGGTGGTTCTCGGACCCACGTTGGGCTAGCCTTGCCGGCCCAATCGCTCGACAGCTGAAGCCTGATGCGTTATTTGCCACTGATTCTCGTCATCTGGGCGTCGTCGGCTGCGGCCTTCGACGTGAGTCTGCAGTCCTCGGTGATCACCCTGTATGTAACCAGCAAGGTCACGACGGCGCCCTTCGATCGCAAGTTGATCCTGTCTGCCCGTGACGATGCTGCCTGCTTCGTCGCCAGCAGCGGGCGATGCCGTGGGGCACGGTTGCAGGCAGCTCTGGCGAGCATTCGCCAGAAGCACCCACAAATTGCTGCCAGTGACCTTGAACTGGCGCAGGCGATACTCGTCCAATAGACACCTCGTATTACGGAGAAGCTCCATGCGTACCCCACTGATTGCCGCTACCCTCGGCCTGTTCTTGCTGGCCGATGTGGCCCAGGCCCAAACTGTCGTGGCCACCAGTAATATCATCGTTCGTGCATTCGGCCGATCGATCGATTTCACGTCCGACACCACCACTTCGATCCGTGACTCCAAGGTGGTCCTGGAAGCTCGGGACGATGCGGCCAGCTACGTGGCCAGCCAGGGCGATATTCGTGGCGCCCAACTGGAGGCGGCTTTCAATACGCTGCGCGAACGCGTTCCACAGGCGCGCAGCGCCAGTGACCAGGACCTCGCCGAAGCCATTCTCGCACTGTGAGACGATTGGCCAGCTGGCTGCTGGCGGCAGGCCTTCTGCTGACGACGGCGCAGGCCACTGCCGGCTTGCAGCTGGTCCTTGATCGCAGCGGGCTGGACGCTCGACAGGCCGATGCCAGCCAGGCACTGCTCGACGATGCGATGGCTGCATTGCCGCCGCGCTTCGTCGAGCAACTGGACCGCCGGATCGACGTCAGCTGGTCGTCGCGCATGCCTGACAACGCCTATGGTCAGGCCTCCCTGGTCTCGAGCCTGGAGTTGAACCTGAACCAGCTGCAAGGACTGGCCGATGGTTCTTCGGCCCAGCGGCGGACCAACCGTCCCCACGGCACGGTGCGCGAGGAGCTGCTGGCCACCGTGCTTCACGAGCTGACCCATATCTATGACCGCGCGCGCCTCTGGACACCTGCCGAGCGCACGCTGGTCAGCCGCTGCGGCCGACAGGATGCAAGCCTGGGCAAGGTAGGCCTGCCCGATGAGTGCCGTGGCCAGACGACCCGCCGCTTCACCCTGAGCGACGATCCACGCCTGTTGGACCTGGCCGGCTGGCAGCAATATGTCGGGCGCCGGGGCGAGCGCGAAGAGCAGAACCGTCAGATCGTGCGCAGCCCTGATATCTATGAGGTGAGCAGCCCCAAGGAATTCGTCGCGGTCAACATGGAGTATTTTCTCCTCGACCCGACCTATGCCTGCCGTCGTCCGGCACTGTTCGAATATTTCAAAGCGCGGTTCGACTGGGCGCCCGCACACCAGCAAAGCTGTGCTCAAGGCCTGCCGTATCTGAATGCGGGCAGCGACTTTGCCAAGACGCCGCTGGGCAAGATCGATCCTGAACGGGTCTATGCGGTGGACTACCTGCTGGCCGAGGCCAATCAGAACCTGGCCAGCCGCTGGGGGCACAGCATGCTGCGCTTGGTCATCTGCGCACCGGGGCGGCCACGTGGCCCGGACTGTCGACTGGATCTGGAACAGCACCTGGTGTTGTCCTACCGCGCGTTCGTCAATGACGTGCAGCTTTCCACCTGGGGCGGGCTGATGGGGCAATACCCCTCGCGCCTGTTCGTGTTGCCGTTGTCGCAGGTGATCGACGAATACACCAAGACCGAACTGCGCAGTCTGGCTTCGGTGCCGCTAAAGCTGGATCGACCGGAGATCGAGTCTTTGGTGCGCCACGCGGCCGAAATGCATTGGAGCTACGACGGCAGCTACTACTTTCTGTCCAACAACTGTGCGGTGGAAAACCTCAAGCTGCTGCGCAGTGGTACGCATGATCCGCGCTTGCAGGGTATCGACAGCATCTTGCCTAACGGCTTGCTCGAGGTTCTGGAAGGCCGCGGGCTGGCCGATGGCAGCGTACTGGATGATCCGCGCGAGGCACTGCGCCTGGGTTATCGGTTCGATTCGTATCGCGATCGCTATCAGGCCATGTTCGAGGTGCTGCGCAAGCATCTGCCGATTCCGCAGCAAAGCGTCGAGGCGTGGTTGGAGCAGAGCGCGCAGCAGCGGCAACCCTGGTTTGCCCAGGCCGATCTGCGCACCAGTGCCGCGCTGCTGTTGCTGGAGCAGGCCAGTTACCGACGTCAGCTGCTGTTGGCCCAGGAGGAAGTGAAGCAGCGCTACCTGGGTGCTCGCGAGCTGGGTGACGGTAGCGTGGCCAATGCCAACCAGATGTTGCAGGAGATCCTCGCCAACAGCGGATTTCTCAGCCGACCGGCGGAGTTGCTCGACAACGGGGGCTACGGTCTGCCGCAGACGGCGGAATGGCAGCGTCTGGAATCGGAAAGCAGTCAGCGTCAGCAACAGCTGCAGCGCCTGAGTACCGATCTGGACAAAGAGGTGAGAGCGCTGTTGACGCCTGAGCGGGCCAGAGAGATTGCGGCCACCGAAGCGAATCTCAAGCAGGTGGGGGAGCATCTGCGTGAATTGCACAAGGCGGCGGGGGGGTTGGTGTTGCCCTAGGCGGGGCCGTTGGATCTTGGGTGATCTGACTGGCCTCTTTGCGGGCAGAGCCTGCTCCCGCAAGGTCAATTGTATCGTTTTGAATGGCGAAAGGTTGTTGAAAGCTTGCCGACTTAGCATCGACTCACCCCCGGCGTAAGACCGGCCGGCCAGAAAGCAGCATCCAGATGCGCTTTCGGCCTCTTGAACAACAACAATGGTGAAACCGATGTCCTTGATGATCCCTACCCGTAGTGCCTCTCTTCCCATACTCCCGGCTCTTGCCATTCTTCGCTGAACCTATCGTTCTTCGTCCTTAGCCGCGCTGTGCCTGGAGTATTCCCATGCTGACATTCCTTGGCTTTGCCATGGTCATCACGTTCATGTTCCTGATCATGACCAAGCGCCTTTCCGCGCTGATCGCCTTGATCATCGTGCCTATCCTGTTCGCCCTGTTCGGTGGTTTCGCACCGGAAATCGGCCCGATGATGCTTGCGGGCATCACCAAGCTTGCGCCGACCGGCGTGATGCTGATGTTCGCCATCCTGTATTTCGCCCTGATGATCGATTCGGGTTTGTTCGACCCGGCAGTGCGCAAGATCCTCAAGCTGGTCAAGGGTGACCCGCTGAAAGTGTCGGTCGGCACGGCGGTGCTGGCACTGATCGTTTCGCTGGACGGTGACGGCGCGACCACCTACATGATCTGCGTGGCGGCCATGCTGCCGCTGTACCAGCGCATCGGCATGAGCCCGAGGATCATGGCCGGCTTGATCATCCTGGCAGGCGGGGTCATGAACATGACGCCGTGGGGTGGTCCCACTGCACGTGCCGCCAGCGCCTTGCATGTCGACCCTTCGGACATCTTCGTGCCGATGATCCCGGCCATGGCGTTCGGCGTCATCGCCATCCTGGTGATTGCCTACATGTATGGCAAGCGCGAGCGGGTTCGCCTGGGCGAGCTGCATTTGCAAGGCGATGAAATAGACCACAGCGAGATCAGCGTCTCGCAGTACCCGGACGCGCGCCGGCCCAAATTGATCTGGTTCAACGGCGGCTTGACCCTGCTGTTGATGGTGACCTTGATCATGGGCCTGCTGCCGCTGCCGGTGCTGTTCATGATCGCGTTCAGTATCGCCATGATCGTCAACTACCCGTGCCTGGAAGCGCAGAAGGCACGTGTTGCCGCTCACTCCGGCAGCGTTCTGGCAGTGGTCGGGTTGATCTTCGCCGCGGGTATCTTCACCGGCATCCTGACCGGTACCGGCATGGTCGACGCCATGTCCAAGAGCCTGCTGGCCGTGATTCCAGATGCCATGGGCCCGTACCTGGCCGTGATCACCGCGTTGGTGAGCATGCCGTTCACCTTTTTCATGTCGAACGATGCCTTCTACTATGGCGTCCTGCCGGTACTCGCCGAGGCGGCTGCGCACTACGGTATCTCGCCGGTCGAGATGGCGCGTGCCTCGATCGTCGGACAGCCGGTGCACCTGCTCAGCCCGTTGGTCCCCTCGACCTACCTGCTGGTGGCCCTGGCCGGTATCGAGTTCGGTGACCACCAGCGCTTCACCCTCAAGTGGGCAGTACTGGTTTGCCTGTGCATAATGTTCGCCGCACTGGCCATGGGGATCTTTCCTCTGTTCAGCAGTCTATAAATCTTATTCGCGGGCCAGGCCGGATGACGTTGCGCCGCTGCCATTCACAGGTAGCGGCGCCATAGTCTCCGGCCTTGCGTCGCCCTGGCCTCCAACACGAAGGACTTCACATGGAATGGTTCACCAACCCGGAAATCTGGGTTGCTTTCTTGACCCTGACAGCACTGGAAATCGTGCTGGGCATCGACAACATCATCATGATCTCGATCCTGGTGAGCCGCATGCCCAAGCACATGCAGGCGCGTACGCGAATCTTCGGCCTGGCGCTGGCGATGGTCACGCGTATCCTGCTGCTGCTTTCGATCACTTGGGTCATGCGCCTGACCGCCGACCTGTTCGTGGTGTTCGGCCAGGGCATCTCCGGGCGTGATCTGATTCTGTTCTTCGGTGGCCTGTTCCTGCTGTGGAAAAGCTCGCAAGAGATCTACCACGGCATGGAAGGCGAAGAAGAGGGCGGTGACGAAGTTGCAGGCAAGGGCGGCAACTTCATCTACACCATCATTCAGATCGCCATCATCGACATCGTGTTTTCGCTGGATTCGGTCATCACCGCGGTCGGCATGGTGTCCCATGTGCCGGTCATGGTCGCTGCGATCATCGTCGCGGTGTTGGTGATGATGGTCGCCTCGGGCACCATCAGCCGCTTCATCGATCAGCACCCGTCGTTGAAGATGCTGGCGCTGTCGTTCCTGCTGGTGGTCGGTACCGTACTGATCGCCGAAGCCTTCGATGTGCATGTGCCCAAGGGTTACGTGTATTTCGCCATGGCCTTCTCCCTGGCCGTGGAAGCGATCAACATCAAGATGCGTACCGCTATCGCGCGCAAGCGTCGCGAGTCTCAGGAAGAGTCCTGAGCCTGCAGAGCTGCGTGCTGCCCTCGCGGCACGCGGTGATGGCCAGCAATGTGCTATGAACGACTCGCCGGTCAGGGAGTCTGTTCCATTGACTTGGCCGATTTCGATGGAAGGGATTCATGCACGAGCGGGTGAAAAGCGCTCCAGGTACACAGCGCCGCCTGTTGTGCCTGTGGCTTCTGGCAGCGGCGCTGTTGTGCGCCGGCCGTGAAGCCTTGGCGCTGGACCGTTTCCAGGTTGAGGGCTATCTGTTGCCCAATGGCCTGCAACTGCTGCTCAAGCCTGGCGACGAACGTGCCCATGTGTCCATCCGCCTGATTGTCGGGGTGGGTTTCGACGACTTCTCCTGCACCGATCAGGAATTGCCCCACCTGCTCGAGCACCTGCTGTTCAGCGGTATCGACGAGCACGGCGAAGGCGGCCTCGAAGAGCGCATGCAAGCGCTGGGCGGCGAATGGAATGCCTTCACCAGCAGTGCCGATACCACTTTCGTGATCGAAGCACCAGCGCGCAATCAGCGCAAGGTGCTCGACCTGCTGCTGGCTGCCATCACCCAGACCAGAATCGATGACAACGTCCTGGCAAGCACCAAGCGCATCATCGAGCACGAAGATGGCACCCATCACTCCCACCTGCAGCACCTGCTCGACAAGCCAGCTCAGGACAGCAATGCCAGCAGCCAGTTGGCCATCGAGTTGGGGCTCAAGTGTCCGCAGCCTGCGGAAGTCACCGATCTGACCCTGGAACAGGTGCGTGAGGTTCGGCAGAACTGGTATGCACCGAACAATATGAGCCTGATCGTCGTCGGAGGCCTGGACAAGCTGTTGCCCGCCTATCTGGAGCGGACCTGGGGCGCGCTGGACGCGGTCGAGCCCAGCGATCATCAGGATCTTCGTTCAGTCACCCACGAGGCCGAGCCGCAGGCCGACCTGATACGCGGCTGGCTGGGCGACGACGCCACGCTTCACCTGTATTTCCTCGAACCGGTGCTGGATACCGCCCACCCGGCGACGCTGGACCTGCTGCAAAGTTATCTGGAGTGGGAGCTGTACCGCGAACTGCGACTGGCCCACGGATTGTCGTACGGCCCCTGGGTGGCCCGCGAGTCGTATGGCGACAGCGGGCTGTTGAGCCTGAATGCCGCGGTGGACCAGGCCGATATCGGTCAGGCAGGCCTGGTCATGGGGCAGATGATCGCGCGTCTGCGCGACACCGGTGTGGACGGTGCGACCTTCAAGCGCCTCAAGAACCTGGCGATTGTCCGGCAAGCATGGGCGGCACAAGGCAACATTGCCTTGGCCGACTACTATTGGGGGGCATTGGCCGACTATACCGACGGCCGCTTTGCCAGCCCGGCACGGCAGTTGGGGCAGGTCACCGTGGAAGATGCCAATACTGCATTGCGTCAGCTGGTCAGCAAGCCGGGGTACATACGTGTGGAAAAACCGCTGCTCAGCTATGACCAGTTCTATCAGCTTGCCTGGGCAGTGTTGATCGGCCTGGCACTAATGCTGATGGGCCTGATCGTATGGCGGCGTCGCGCCAAACGACACTGAGCCCTGCCAGAGCCGTCTTCTGATTGCCGTTTCTTTGCCTTTTTTGTGTGGAAGACCATGCCGTACTTCGTCCAGCGACTCATCGACCTTATCAAACGCTATCCGGGCGTGATCGCGCTGGGCGGTTTCCTGTCCGGGATCGGCAGCTTCGTGCTGGTCGATCGGCAGGCAGGGCTGGCCAGCTGGATCGCGGTGGTGATGCTGCTGACCTGGGTCTGGCTGATGCTGGAAAACACCTTCACCCAGTTGTTCGCACGGGTGTTCAAGCGCGAGATACCGACGCCGGTGCTGCGCTATGCCACACAGATGATCCACCAGGAAAGTCTGTTCTTCGTGCTGCCTTTCTTCTATATCACCACCACATGGAACAGTGGCCAGTGGGTGTTCACCGGCTTGCTGACCCTGGCCGGGCTGGTGTCGATCATCGATCCGCTGTACTACAAATGGGTCGCGCCCCGGCGCTGGCTGTTCATGGCGCTGCACACCTTCACGCTGTTCGCGGCGTTGCTCACGGCGCTGCCGATCATCCTGCACCTGACCACCGACGAAAGCTTCAAGCTGGCGCTGGCCATCGCCATGCTGCTGGCTTTTCCAAGCCTCGCCGTCAGCTTTCCGATCAATCACTGGCGCCGGGGCGTGGCGCTGGTGGGGGTGACCCTGATGATCGGCGGCGCCGGGTGGCTGCTGCGTTCCTGGGTACCGCCTGCGACCCTGTGGCTGACGGAGGTGGCGGTGACCACGGAGCTGGACAACCGTAGCCGCACTCACGGGGACAGTCTGGAGACGGTCAGCGCGGCGCAACTGCGCAGTGGTGGTCTGTATGCCTACACTGCAATCAACGCTCCACGGGGGCTGGACGAACGGATCTACCATGTGTGGCAGCACAAGGGTAAGGAAGTCGACCGCATCGCCCTGGACATCCACGGCGGCCGCAAGGAAGGTTATCGCGCCTGGAGCCACAAGCAGAACTTCCCCGACGATGTCACGGGAAGGTGGCAGGTGCGGGTCCTGACCGAAGATGGCCAGATCGTCGGCGTATTACGCTTCAAGGTGACCGACGACGCCACTCAGGCAGCGGTGGCGCCGAAGAACCAGTAGCACACGACGATGGCCGCAATGACCCCGGCCAGGTCCGCCAACAGTGCGCAGCCCACGGCGTGGCGAGCGCGCTGGATGCCCACGGCGCCGAAGTACACCGCCAGCACATAGAAGGTGGTTTCGGTACTGCCTTGAATGGTGGCCGCGACCAGGGCCGCAAAACTGTCCACGCCGTGGGACTGCATGGTTTCGATCAACATCGCTCGCGCGGCACTGCCGGAGAACGGCTTGACCAGTGCGGTTGGCAGGGCGTCGACGAAACGGGTGTCCATGCCCAGCCACTGGACCAGGTGGCGAATCCCGTCCAACCCCAGCTCCAAAGCGCCCGAAGCGCGCAGCACGCCGACAGCACAGAGCATGGCGACCAGGTAGGGCAGCAGGCTCTTGGCGACATCGAAACCTTCCTTGGCGCCCTCGACGAATGCTTCGTAGACCTGGACCTTGCGTAGCGCCCCGATGGCCAGAAAGAGGATGATCAGGCCGAACAGGGTGAGGTTGCCCAGGATCGACGACAGCCCTGCAAGCGCGGTCGCCGACAGGGTGCCCAGAAACGCCATGAACAGGCCCAGCAGCAGCGCACCCGGGACCAGATAGGCCAGAACCACCGGATCCCAAAGGCGCAAGCGCTGCATCACAGCCACTGCCAGCAGGCCGACCAGCGTACCGGCGGAAGTGGCCAGCAAAATCGGCAGAAAGACCAGAGTCGGGTCCACGGCGCCCTGCTGGGCGCGGTACATGAAGATCGATACCGGCAGGAGGGTCAGAGACGAGGCGTTGAGCACCAGGAAGAGGATCTGCGCATTGCTTGCCGTGGTAGCGCTGGGGTTGAGTTCCTGCAGCGAGCGCATGGCCTTGAGGCCGATGGGCGTCGCGGCGTTGTCCAGGCCCAGGCCATTGGCGGCGAAGTTCATGGTGATCAGCCCCAGTGCCGGATGCCCGCGCGGAACCTCGGGCATCAGCCGGCTGAACAGCGGCCCGAGGATCTTGGCCAGCCAATCGACGATGCCCGCCTTCTCGGCAATCTTCAGGAAGCCCAACCAGAGGGTGAGGGTACCGAACAGCAGGACCATCACTTCGACCGACAGCTTGGCCATGGCGAACAGGCTTTCGACCATGGCGGCGAAGATACCGGCGTTGCCGCCGACCAGCCATTGGCCGAAGGCCGAGATCGCGGCGATCAGAAAGAAGCTGAGCCACAGGCCGTTCAGCATGGGTATTCCCTCATTCGAAGATGCGCGGATGATAGCCCAAAGCGAAGTGGGATTCTGCCCCGCAGGGCAGTGGGGGGTGCCAGGATATTCGCGTGAAGCCGGACGCGGCTTGCACCGCGACAGGGAGGCACCTATAGCGGTTGTGGGCCCTTCGCGGGCAGAGCCCGCTCCCACAGTTTCATGTAGCTGCGGCGCGAGCTGTGTCAGGAAGCGACGCGCTCCTTGTTGCGCCAATGCGGCAGGGAGTTCCAGTAGCGCTCGCCCTTGGCATCGTCGTACATGCCTTCCCAGCGCGAGATCACCAGCACTGCCAAGGCATTGCCGATCACGTTGAGCGCGGTGCGGGCCATGTCCATGATGCGGTCGACGCCGGCGATGAAGGCCAGGCCTTCGAGGGGGATGCCGACACTGCCCAGTGTTGCCAGCAGGACCACGAACGACACGCCCGGCACGCCGGCGATGCCTTTGGAGGTCACCATCAAGGTCAGCACCAGCATCAGCTGTTGCCCGATCGACAGGTCGATGCCATACAGCTGGGCGATGAACAACGCAGCGATGCTTTGATAGAGGGTCGAGCCATCGAGGTTGAACGAGTACCCGGTCGGTACCACGAAGCTGCTGATGGCCTTCGGTGCACCATAGGCTTCCATCTTCTCGATCACCCGCGGCAGTACGGTTTCCGAACTGGCCGTGGAATACGCCAGTACCAGCTCATCCTTGAAGATCCGGAACAGCTTGAAGACCGAAAAGCCGAACAGGCGTGCAATCAGGCCAAGCACGACGATGGCGAAGAACAGGATCGCCACGTAGACCAGCACCACCAGCTTGGCCAGGGGCAGCAGCGAAGCGAAGCCGAAGTTGGCCACCGTCACTGCAATCAGGGCGAAGACCCCGATGGGGGCGTAGTTCATGATCATGTGCGTGACCTTGAACATGGTTTCCGATACGCCCTGGAAGACCTTCACCAACGGCTCGCGTGTCTCGCCGGGCAGGCTCGACAGGCCAAGGCCGAACAACACCGAGAAAAAGATGATCGGCAGCATGTCGCCGCGCACGATCGAGGCGAACACATTAGAGGGAATCAGGTTGAGAAGTGTGGCCACGAACGCATGGTCATGCTGCACCTCGGCCGTAGTCTTCTGGTACTGCGAGATGTCCACGGTACCCAGGGTACTCATGTCGATGCCCACACCGGGCTGGAACAGGTTGGCCAGGCCCAGGCCGACCAGAATGGCCACCGTCGTCACCACCTCGAAGTAGAGGATGGTCTTGACGCCGATGCGGCCCAGCTTTTTCGCATCACCAACCCCGGCGATGCCGACGATCAGCGACGAGATCACAATGGGGATCACGATCATCTTGATCAGGCGGATGAAGATATCCCCTGCCGGCTGCAGGATGTTGCTGATCCACCAGGCCTTCTCGGCACTGAAATGGTTGAGCAATGCACCCAGTGCGATACCCAGTACCAAGCCGATGAGTATCTGCCAAGCGAGGCTCAGTTTTGCCTTCTTCATGTCGTTACCCTTTTTCCAAGTCAACTAGTGAGCGCCGCGCGGAAACCGAGCAGCCCTCCGTAGAGGCTTCGTCGCCCGTAGCGAAGCGCTTTGGCGAACGAAAAAAGGCGCAACTATTCCGATGCGTTGCAGCAGCGTCTAATGCCGGAAACGACTACCCCATGCAGAATCGGCATAATGTAATCGAGTGGATTTATCGCGCAAACGCCTTCGTTCGGATAGACGACTGGTCATGACAGGCGATTCGGGAGGTTTCAACGGATTGATAAGGCGGCATGACCCATTGCGTTCGAGAAACCGAACACGCAGTCAAGAATGTAGGAAAAGTATGAAACAAGATGAAAGGCAGCCAAGTTCGCCTGTATAGGCTCTGCGCAAGCCAGGGTACGCAATGGTCGTACATGGCTTGCGCAGCAGCTGTTGCCTGACCCGGCCCGGTTTGGAGGTCCTCCCTGTACCCCTAGGTCACTCCGAACCAACTGCATTCAGAACAACCCGACCCCATGGTCATGACCGACACCTTCTGAGTGCCGACCATTCGGGCCGGGTAGACCTGGCCCAATCTGTAAATCCATACCACGTTGCGCTACTTGCGCTGCATGCCACACCAATCAGGAAGTCAGTACCAGTTAGGGTCTTTCTTCAACTGTTCCATCAACATCTGCTGCATGCCGTCATCAGGCTTGCCGAGGAAGCGATAGGTGGCGTGACGTGTGGGCGACTTGTCAGCGGGCAAGCCTGCTGGCACCTGAACGTACAAGGCGTAGGCATCTTCCTTGTCCATGCTGAATGCCACCAACAATCGACCACTCTTGCAGCTGTCGGCGGTCTCGCACAGCGGGCCCACCAGATAGTTGTCGCCATCTTCGGCGACGGCAGTCATCTGCTCTGTCGAAACGCCGGACAGATTGATGATCCAATCCGGCACGCGTTCTTCGGATTTGATCACTGACTGCCAGGTGTCACGGTATTCGGCACCCGAGCTCAGAATTTCACTGACTCGGTTCTGACCGTCATTGGCGGCTATCGCCATGCTGCTGCCGACCAGCGACAGCGCCATGGCTATACCCTTGAGGGTCACGCTGGTCATGGTCAGCCTCGACCGCGACGGCCGAAAATGAACGAAACGACGAACAGCACCAGGAATACGACGAACAGGATCTTGGCGATGCCTGCTGCGGTGCCGGCGATACCACCGAAGCCCAGAACGGCGGCGATGATGGCGATGATCAGGAATGTGACTGCCCAACTCAGCATGGTGTATCTCCTTTACGATTTGTCGTGTTTTATCTGTTGATCAGATGCGTTACCCAAGCTCAGAACACCCAACTGCGAATGTGTTCAACCGGTTCGCTGGTTTGTACGCGTTCGATGTTTCCGGATTGCTTGTAGCCCACCCAGTGCGCACTGGCAGGATTGAGATGAGCCGTATCGACAAGACGCTCTTGAGACGGCAGGAGAAGCTCCTGCTGCTGCGAGGCTGCCCAGCTTGCATACTGCTGAACCGCCAACAACGTCACCAAAGCGGCCAGGACCAAGAACAATGCTTGGCGCATCGATTGGGACAGGGCGGACGCTTGAGCGGCTTGAGGACGGTTCATCCGGTAACTCCTTGAACTAGGATGGCGGCTGTACGTGTAATCTTGATACGGATATTGCAGCCTGCATGCCAACCTTTTTGTTCCAATAATTCCCCTTTAAATCAGTTACTTATAGACAATTTAAATTGCCGCTGGGTAGCAACCTGCACGATGAGCCCGTCAAGGTCGGGCTATTTGCACGATCAGATAATGGGCTTGGATATTTTCAGCAGATCGGCATCAACTCCGCGGACACCGCGAATGTTGCGCGCAACCTCGACCGCCAGGGTTTTCTGCTCGGAGCTGGCGACATCGCCCTTGAGCGTGACCATACCGGTACGGGTCTCCACGTCGATGCTCAGCCCGTCGAGATCGCGATTGAGTAGCAGGCTCGCCTTGATCTTGCTGGTGACCCACGTATCACTCAGCGCTTCCTCGGTTTTCTTCGCCTGGGTCTCGGCACGCGTGGTAGCCGTATCCGCCGCGCCGAGGCTGATCAGATTGTTCACCTGGTAGACGCCATCGGTATTGGTCGCCAGGGTGCCTGCCAACTGTTTCGCGTCGGCCGTCTGTGCCTGGCCTTTGAGCGTGACGACGCCATCAGCCGTGCTGACCACGATGTCCAATGCCTGAGTGCTGGTGTTCCACAGCAGCTTGGACTTGATGATTGCCGTGAGCGTGGCGTCTTCCAGATGTTGCGCGAACTGCTGCCGTTGATTGACGTGCTCAACCAACTCCGGATTCAAGGTGAGACGGTTGTCGACCTTGTCGATACCTTGGGTATTGAGCGCTACCTGCTCGGCCAGCTCGCGGTCGACTTCGTCTTCCACGGCGCCTGTCAGGGTGGCGGTGCCCTGGTCGACCTTCACGCCGAACTCGAAGCCGTTGAGCTGGCGATTCAAGGCCAATGCCGTCCAGATCGAGCCCTCTTGCCGGGCCGCCTGCAATTGCTGATCGAGACTGGCGGGGGCCGCCGCGGCCAACGACGAAAGGCTGACCAGGCCTGCGATGACGCTCGCCAACGTGAGTCGTTTGAAGCTGCTCATTCGTACTCTCCTCCAATTCAAGACAAACAGCTGATGTCGCAAGGCACATGCCAAACTTTTTACCTACTGAAAGCTCAGACATTTCATACAGTTAGAAATGTCATGAGCGAATAGCTACCATGCAGCCTGCCGAATCAATCAGAATTGACCATGCAAGCTGCCCGATCTTTCCGGGATCAACCAAGAAATTTCTCTAAGGAGCGTAGGAAAATGGAATCTGGCACGGAGCATAAAGGCCGCATTCTGCTGGTCGACGATGAGTCTGCCATCCTGCGTACCTTCCGCTATTGCCTGGAAGACGAAGGCTACAGCGTCGCGACGGCCAACAGCGCCAACCAGGCGGATACCCTGATGCAGCGTCAGGTCTTTGATCTGTGCTTCCTCGACCTGCGCCTGGGCGAAGACAACGGCCTCGATGTCCTGGCGCAGATGCGCGTGCAGGCGCCCTGGATGCGCGTCGTGATCGTGACCGCGCATTCGGCGGTGGATACTGCTGTGGACGCAATCCAGGCCGGTGCTGCCGACTATCTGGTCAAGCCTTGCAGCCCTGATCAGTTGCGTCTTGCGACCGCCAAGCAGCTTGAGGTACGCCAACTCTCGGCACGCCTCGAGGCACTCGAAGGCGAGGTGCGCAAGCCCAAGGACGGCCTGGACTCGCACAGCCCGGCGATGATGGTCGTGCTGGAAACCGCGCGTCAGGTGGCAGTCACCGATGCCAACATCCTGATCCTCGGCGAGTCGGGGACCGGCAAGGGCGAACTGGCACGGGCCATCCATGGCTGGAGCAAACGCGCCAAGAAAAGTTGCGTGACCATCAACTGTCCTTCCCTGACCGCCGAGCTGATGGAGAGCGAACTGTTCGGCCACAGCCGCGGCGCGTTCACCGGCGCCAGTGAAAGCACCTTGGGCCGGGTCAACCAAGCCGATGGCGGTACGCTGTTCCTCGACGAGATCGGCGACTTTCCGCTGACGTTGCAACCCAAGTTGCTGCGTTTCATTCAGGACAAGGAATACGAAAGGGTGGGTGACCCGGTCACGCGTCGCGCCGACGTGCGCATTCTGGCGGCGACCAACCTCAACCTCGAAGACATGGTTCGCGAGGGACGTTTTCGCGAAGACCTGCTGTATCGCCTGAACGTGATTACCCTGCACCTGCCGCCACTGCGCGAGCGCAGCGAGGACATTCTCACCCTGGCCGATCGTTTCCTAGCGCGCTTCGTCAAGGAATACGCGCGGCCTGCCCGTGGCTTCAGCGAAGAGGCCCGCGCCGCTCTGCTCAACTACCGCTGGCCGGGCAACATTCGTGAGCTGCGCAACGTGATCGAACGGGCCAGCATTATCTGCCCCCAGGAGCGCGTCGAGGTCAGCCATCTGGGCATGGCCGAGCAGCCTGCCAACAATGCGCCGCGCATCGGTGCCGCGCTGAGTCTGGACGAGTTGGAGAAGGCCCACATCGGTGCGGTGCTGGCCACCAGCGATACCCTGGATCAGGCCGCCAAGACCCTGGGCATCGACGCCTCGACGCTTTACCGCAAACGTAAACAGTACAACCTATGAAACTGGCCATGAAGCTGCATACCCGGCTGTTTCTCAGCATTTCGGCGCTGATTACCGTCGCGTTGCTGGGGTTGGTGCTGGGTCTGGTCAGCGTGATGCAGATGGCTGCTTCGCAGGAGAGCATGCTGCGCAGCCATTTCACCACCCTGGACCTGGGGCTCAAGATGCGCCAGAACCTGGGCGATCAACTGGTCATGATGCTGGACGCGAACCCGGACGCAGCGGGCATCGCTCAGGCACAGCAGCAGTTTCAGGCCCTGCTCGATGAAGGCATTGCGCACGAGCAAAGCCACAGTGCCCACTATGGCTTTCTGCAGTCCGCCGAAAACTTCCAGACCTTCGTGACGCAATACCGCGCCACGGCTACGCAACACTTGCCGTTGAGCCAGAACCCGCCCTTGAGCCAGGCGTTCAATACCTTGCGCACCGGTTTGATCGACTCCTACAAGGGCACCTTGCAAAGCATCGCGGCGCTGGAGCATGAGTCTCATCAGCGAGCGATGTGGGTGTCGGGCCTGCTCGGCCTGGTGGGGCTGGCGGTGCTCATCGTCGGCTACTTCACCGCGCACGGTATCGCCCGCCGTTTCGGTGAACCCATCGAAGCCTTGGCCAAGGCTGCAGACGATATCAGTCAGGGCAACTTCGACGTGCAACTGCCGGTGTCACCGGCGGCCGAACTCAATCGCCTGGCCAGCCGCTTCGGCACCATGGCCCACGCGCTGCGTCAGCACCAGGCGACCAACGTCGATGAGCTTCGCGCCGGTCAGCAACGGTTGCAGGCGGTCCTGGACAGTATCGACGACGGCTTGCTGATGATCGATCGGCAAGGTCAGCTGGAGCATTTGAACCCTGTGGCGCAGCGTCAGCTGGGCTGGGAAGACCATCGTCTGGGCCTGGGTCTGGGTGAGGCGCTGGGCAGACCGGACCTGGACGAGCAGCTGAACCTGATCCTGCGCGGCGGCAGCATGGAACGTGCGCTGGACGACCTGAGTTTCGATGTCGATGGAGAGGCGCGGCTGCTGTCGTACAGCCTGACGCCCGTGACCCACACCCAAGGCAATATCCTTGGCGCGGTCATGGTGCTGCACGATGTGACCGAGCAGCGCGCCTTCGCGCGCGTGCGCAGCGAGTTCGTCCTGCGTGCTTCCCACGAACTGCGTACGCCGGTGACGGGCATGCACATGGCCTTCGGGCTGTTGCAGGAGCGCGTGCATTTTCCCGAGCAGAGCCGCGAGGCGGACCTGCTCATGACGGTGAACGAAGAGATGCAGCGCTTGATGCAGTTGATCAATGACCTGCTCAACTTCTCTCGCTACCAGAACGGTCTGCAGAAGCTGGTATTGGCCCCCTGTGCGCTGGATGACCTGCTGCAACGCGCCTACGAGCGTTTCGCCAGCCGCGCCCATGAGCTGGGCATTACGCTGACCGTCGAGCTGACCGAAGGGCTGCCGCGCCTGCACGTGGATGCAGGGCAGCTGGATCGGGTGCTGGACAACCTGCTGGAAAATGCCCTGCGACATACCGCGGAAAACGGTCACATCCGCTTGCAGGCGCGTCGCCACGCCGAGCGGGTGATCATCAGCGTCGAAGACAACGGTGAGGGCATTGCCTACGGCCAGCAGGGGCGGATCTTCGAGCCTTTCGTGCAGGTGGGCCGCAAGAAGGGCGGAGCCGGTCTGGGCCTGGCGCTGTGCAAGGAAATCGTGCAACTGCACGGTGGCCGCATGGGCGTCTATTCACGGCCTGGGCAAGGCACCCAGTTCTACATGACCCTGTCGATCTAGGCGGACGTCGCGAGCGCTGTCCGCGCTCAGGCTTCGTCGCCCGCACGCCGGCCAGCGCGGCGCCGGCCCTTGGTGATCAGTTCCTTGAACTGGCGCGCATTCAACGCCTGTGCAAACAGCCAACCCTGGCCATAGTCGACGCCTTCGCTTTCGAGCAACAACGCCTGAGCCTCGTGCTCGATGCCTTCGGCGATCACGCGCAAGTCCAAGGCGTGGGCCATGCGAATGATATGGGGCGCCACACCACTGCTTTCAGCGTCATCGCCCAGGGCGTCGATGAACGCCTTGTCGATTTTCAGGCAGTCCACGGGCAGGCTTTGCAGGTAGGCCAGGCTGCAGTAGCCGGTGCCGAAATCATCGATCAATACCGTATGACCGACATCGCGAAGGGCCTGAAGGTTTTCGCGCGCCACGTCGACGTCGATCAGGGAACGTTCGGTAACCTCGAAGGCGATCTGCTCGGGTGCCACGCGATAGATCGCCAGCAGTTGGGCCACCACCTCACCGATACGCGGCACGGTGACGTCGCACGCGGCCAGGTTCACCGAGATGTACAGGTGCGGATTGGCTCGCAACAGGTGGCTGAGCTGCTCCAGCGACTGCTGCAGGACGAAGTCGGTGATCTGCCGGATCTGCCCGCTGTGCTCGGCCAATGGAATGAACAGCTCCGGGCTGGTGAGGGTACCGTCGGGTCGGCGCCAGCGTACCAAGGCCTCGGCACCGACACAGCGCCGATTGCTCAGATCGAAGATCGGCTGGTAGAGCACCTGCAGTTCCCCGCGACGCAACGCACCGTGCAACTCGCCACCCATCGAGCGGCGCTGAGTGATCAGCTGCAGGACCAGCCAGCCAATGCACAGGGCCACCACCAGGCTGACCGGAAACAGCAGCCACAATAGGGTATTGAATATGGGCAGTTCCTTGCTGCGCGGCGCGATCAGCACCAACTGAAAGTCCGGGGACTTGGTGGACATGCGGTAGATCAGCCGGTCCGACGTTACCTGCAGGGCATCGACCGCATCGGCGCGCCAGCCCGAGGCCGGCGGCCAGGGCTGCTCGGAGCCGAGCACGGGAATCGCCCGGCGGCCCTGATCCAGAACCACCAGCAGGCTGCCACCGGCGGGCAGATCGACCACATCGCTCAAGTGCCCTCGGGAGGTCGAGACCCGGAACGGCCCGCGTCCGAGCATCAGCGCGGCCCAGTTGTCATTGCGTTGGGTAGTGGTGTTGAGCCAATAACTGTAGGTGGAACCCTGGATGTCCGGGGGGCGACTCAGGCTGGCGACGTCCTTGCCACGGCGATTGGAGCAGCGCTGGGCGCCGTCGATGAACGCGGCCTCGAAAACGAAGCGGTTATCGAAGCCGATCTTCTCCAGGGCGTCCATCATCTGCGGGCCGCAATGGCGGACGGGTTGCGCCTGCAACGCATCGACCCCCTCGCGCAATTGACCGAACACCTGCTCCAGGCGCACCAGGAACCGTTCGCCGCTGGCATTCATCTGCTGCCTTTCGCTGAGCTGAAGCTGATGCATGATCAACGCGAAACTGGCCGCGAACAGCAACAGCGCGCTGGCCAGTGCGGCGAGCATGGCCAGCGCCCAAGGGCGGTACAGAAGACTGCGGAGCTGCGGGAAAACGGCGGCCATCGAGAATCATCCAGTCGGGGGCATCAATGTATAGCAACAGGATGGCGATTGGCCCGCGCTTTCGGGCCCATCAACGTGAAAGCCATCGTTACCTGCTGTTGAGCGCCTGCAGGATCGCGGCGCTTTGTGCATCGGGCTCGCCGTCGAAGCGTTGCGGGCGGAAGTGCATCTGGAACGCCGCGATCACATGCCGCGTGGCGATGTCCAGCTCGCCGCTCTGGACCACGTTGTAACCCAGTCGGGCCAGCTGCTGCTGATACCAGGAGATGCTTGGCGGGCTGACCTGGAAACGCGCCTGATTGCGCGCCACGGCTTGCGCATCGGGCCAGATGCCCAGGCCCTGCTCGGCCAGGCGCTGCCAGGGAAACATCGGCCCCGGATCGGTCTTGCGCAACGGGGCGATATCACTGTGGCCGATGATGTTGCGCGGGGCGATACCGTTGCGCTGGACGATATCCTTGAGCAGCGCGATCACCGCCTGGATCTGCGCTTCGCTGTAGGGGTACCAGACACGACCGTTCGGGGTGTCCTTGTAGCCGGGGTTGACGATTTCGATGCCGATGGAGCTGGAGTTGAGCCAGGTCCGGCCATCCCACTGGCTGTCGCCGGCATGCCAGGCACGCTGGCTCTCGTCCACCAATTGGTAGACCGTGGCCGAGCGATCGCCGATCAGGTAGTGACTGCTGACTTCCCCGTGGGTCAGCAATTGCAGGGACCGCGCCTCGTCAGCCGAGGTGTAGTGCAGCACCACGAATTGCACGCGGTTGTCGTGATTCGCGGAAGGGTGACTGCGATCGATGCTCAAACCGTTCGAGCAACCGGCCAGCACCAGCAAAGATAGGGCAACTAGGAGCAACTTCATGGGAGGGTCACATGCAGGTTGTAGGAAAAGAGCGTGAGCATAGCCTAGCTGGTGGCTCGGATTGAGGTGACATGCATGACGCCTCGTTGCCGAATGTTGCGTACACGTTCGAGGCAGGCTCAGGGCGCCTGTTCGATCTGGTTGCGTCCAGTTTCCTTGGCACGGTACAGCGCCTGGTCGGCACGCTTGAGCACCTGACTGGCGTTTTCACCTGATTTGAACACTGCCACACCGGCGGACATCGTCACGGTGACGCGCTCGCCCTTGAAATGGAAAGGGCATTGCTCCACCGCTGCACGCAGGCGTTCGAGCAAGCGACTGCCGCCGCTCAGATCGCTGCCGGGCATCAGCAGGGCGAACTCCTCGCCACCGAAGCGGGCGATGAAATCGTCACCGCGCAGGCCCTTGCGCAGGACATTGGCGATGATCTTCAGAACCTTGTCGCCGGCCTGATGGCCATAGGTGTCGTTGATCGATTTGAAATGGTCCAGGTCCAGAATGGCCAGCAGCAGGCCCGTGCCGGTTTGTTGCAGGCGCCCATGCTCCAGCGCCAGCCGCTCGTTCCAGGCGGCTCGGTTGGGCAAGCCGGTGAGCGGGTCGAGCAACGCCTTGTGGCGTTGCTGTTCGAGCTTGTCGCGGTAATCGAGCGCTTCGCGCTCCATACTGGTCACTCGCTCGCCGAGACCGTGCAGACGCGCGGCGATTTCCTGCTCGCGGGCCTCACGCTGCAGACGGTGCTGTTCCATGCTGGCCAGCAGGCCTTCGAGGCGGCTTTCCAGCACTTGCTTGAGGCCGTCGATATCGGTGGCGCCGCGCATGCTGGTCTGCAGACCGTCGACGTGTTCGCGCAATACATCGTCCAGCGCCAGGGCGGCACTGCGCGACTCGACATGGTCGCCATGGGTGAGCTGCAACTGACGCTGAAAATTCTCCAAGCGTTGATTGAGCTGCTGCAGGTAGCGCTCGAATTCCTGCTGGCTGCCGTCGTTGACGGCCAGCATCAATATGGCGAGCTCATCGAGCACCGGCAACAGCTCATACCAGTTCAGCCCACGCTGGATGCGCGCGTGCATGGCCTGGGCCTGAGCCATATAGCGCTCGGGCAGGGTCAATTCGCTCAGCAGTTCGAGCAAAGTGGTTTCGATGTGGCTGGCCACGCTGCTATAGG
This sequence comes from Pseudomonas sp. PS01301, assembly GCF_029960215.1. Classification (NCBI taxonomy): domain Bacteria; kingdom Pseudomonadati; phylum Pseudomonadota; class Gammaproteobacteria; order Pseudomonadales; family Pseudomonadaceae; genus Pseudomonas; species Pseudomonas sp. PS01301. Next base: position 30,448 of record NZ_JASCPM010000005.1, read on the forward strand.
GCGGTTCAAGGCTGGCGGGCAAGGCGTAGAAGGCCTGCTCGTCGGTCAAGTCGCTGTCGAGCACTTCCATCTGTTCGATGGGCTGCTCGGTGGACTGTTCGGTCGGCTCGGTGATGGCGGGCGATGCGACGGCCTCGGCATCGCTGACTACAGGCTCCACAGTGCCAGTGCTGCGAGCGAGCAGGATTGGATGGGGCTCTACGGGTTGAACGCGAACGGGCTCAGGCTCGGCACCGGATGACAACTGTACTGGGGGTGCTTCCGGTGCTTCTTGTACTTCTGCCACTTCGGGCACTTCGGGCTTTGCCATAGCTGCTGGAGGCACCGAGTCTGGCACCGGCGACCCATCCTGCATGGGCCGGAGCGAGCCTGCATCGACCGCATCGGGACTGCCGAACAGACGCTGCAGCAAGCCCGCCCGCTGCGCGCGCAACGGTCGGTCGAGGGTATTGAGTGCCCGCTCTTGCAAACCACTGAGCTCGCTGAGCAGCAGCGGCATCTCGCGTGCCTGGCCGGCGCGCTCCTCCAAGCCGTGGGCAAGCTTCTTCAAGGGTTTGCTGATGTCGCGCGGCAAGGGTAGCGATTGCAGCTGGGTGACCAACGCCCCCAGTGCGGTGCCGATCTGCTGGACACGGGACTGACGCCGCTGTTCGGACTCCAGCACTGCGGTTTCCAGGCGTGGGATCAACGCGGCCAGCTTGGCATCCATGTCCTCGCCACGCAGTACTTCGCGCATTTCCTTCATGCACGCGTCCACCGCGCGGTCGCTGCCCTCGGCGGCCAGACTGCTGCGCACCAGACCCCGACGCAGCAGGTCGAGCCGAGCGTTCCAGCGCCGCTCGAGCTTTTCCTGCTGGTCGATGCTGTGCAGGTATTTCTCTTTCCAGCGCTGGCTGTCGTCGCTCATGGCAAGGGCTGCTCGTTGACCTGCAGCTCACGCCCACCCGCGATGGGCACGCTGCGAAAACGTCGTATCGCGGGTGTCGCCGCTTACTTGGCAGCGCGTTCCTTGGCGATCAGCTGGTCGGCCACGTTCAAGGTCTGCTCCGGACCACCGGCGGTGCCCAGGTCGAAGCGATACTTGCCGTTGACGATCATGGTCGGCACGCCGGAGATTTCGTACTTCTTGGCCAGCTCTTTGGCCTTGGCGATCTGGCCCTTGATGGCGAAGGAGTTGAACGTCTGCAGGAACTTGTCCTTGTCCACGCCCTGGGTGGCGACGAATTCGGCCATCTCCTGAGGGTCGGTCAGGCGCTTGTGTTCCTTCTGGATGGCGTTGAACACGGCGTTGTGGACCTTGTGCTCCACACCCATCGCTTCAAGGGTCAGGAACAGCTGGCCATGGGCGTCCCAAGGGCCGCCGAACATGGCAGGAATACGCACGAAGTTGACGTCGGCCGGCAGCTTCTCGACCCATGGATTGATGGTCGGTTCGAACGCGTAGCAGTGCGGGCAGCCGTACCAGAACATTTCGACGACTTCGATCTTGCCAGGCTCGGCCACAGGCACCGGGGCGCTCAATTGAACGTAGGTCTTGCCGGCTTCCAGCGGCACATCCGCCGCCTGGGCGGTAACGCCCATGGCACTGGCGACAACGAGAAAGGCGCCGAAAATCAGATTACGCATGCGTGACTCCTGAGCAGTTTCATACAAGGGACGGATCGGTGTGAGCACCGGACCTGCCTGATGGAGGCGGGTAGTGTAACGGCAGTGATGTCAAAAAAGGGTAGACGGGAAGGGCGTTTGCACTAATTTCATTGCGCAATGGATGCAACACGGCGTGAGCGAACCGCAAGGGCGGACCTGATCCTGACCCGAATCGTATGGCTTCAACGTAGCGCCTGGATATACGCTGCCAGGGCCGCGATATCGTCATCGTTCAGTTTGGCCGCAATCCGATGCATGATCGGCGCCGCAGCGTCGTCACCCTGACGGAAATCGGTCAAGCGCTTGATCAGGTAGGGTGCGTGCTGCCCGCCCAGCCGGGGAAAGCCGGCAAGCGCAGCGCCGGCGCCGTCCGGGCTGTGGCAAGCGCTGCAGGCGGGCAGCCCCACGGCAAGGTCGCCGCCGCGATAGAGGTCCTGACCACGCTGCGGCGCGGCGGCCTGGGCTTCGCCAGGGGTCGGCTTCTGGCTGGCGTACCAGTTGGCAATGTCGAGCAGATCCTGATCGCTGAAGCCGGCCAGCGTGCCGGCCATCTCCGGGACCACGCGACGGTTGTCGCGGATGTCCAGCAACTGCTGGTTCAGATAGCGCTCGCCCTGGCCGGCCAACGCTGGAAAGATCGGCACCAGGCTGTTGCCGCTGGGACCATGGCACGCCGCGCACAGGGTCGTCAGCGGCTGACCTCGGGCGCCATCGCCCACCAGCTCGGCAGCGCTCGCCGCACCGCTGGCCAGCAGGGCGCCGAGCAGGCCCATCACACGTATTGCGCTCATCGACTGATCCAACCAGGGTGAAGTTCGCAGCCTGCCGTACCCCACGGCAGGCCTGGATGCATTATGCCTGTGCGCACGCCATTGCCGGCAAAATCACCCACATATTGCCCAGCCCTATATACTTCGCTGCATCGTTCTTGCGGCCTGTGCATCGGGCCCTGCCTCTACCGGAAATCACATGCAACTCAAAAACCCCATCCTGGGCCTGTGCCAACAGGCTACCTTTTCGCTCAGCGCTGCCAAGGTCGACCAGTGCCCCGATGACGAAGGGTTCGAGGTCGCGTTTGCCGGCCGCTCCAACGCCGGCAAGTCCAGCGCCTTGAACACCCTGACCCACGCCAGCCTGGCGCGCACGTCGAAAACCCCGGGCCGCACGCAGTTGCTCAACTTCTTCAATCTGGACGAAGACCGCCGCCTGGTCGACCTGCCGGGTTACGGCTACGCCAAGGTGCCGATCCCGCTCAAGCAGCACTGGCAGCGTCACCTGGAGGCGTACCTGGGCAGCCGTGAAAGCCTCAAGGGGCTGATTCTGATGATGGACATCCGCCATCCGATGACCGACTTCGACCTGCTGATGCTGGACTGGTCGGTGGCCAGCCACATGCCCATGCACATTCTGCTGACCAAGGCCGACAAGCTGACCTATGGCGCGGCCAAGAACACGCTGCTCAAGGTTCAGGCGGAAATTCGCAAGGGCTGGGGCGATGCGGTGAGCATCCAGTTGTTCTCTGCGCCCAAGCGTCTGGGTCTGGAAGAGGCCTACACGGTGCTTGCGCGCTGGATGGAGTTGCCGGACAAGGACAGCGCCGAAGCCTGAACAGAAAAGCCAGGCAAAAAAAACCCCGGACTTCGTATGGGGAGGGGGAAGTCTGGGGCTCAAGGTCCGAACCGCTGAGGGTCCGGATATCTGCCAACACTTAACACAACATAGGAGCATCGAAAGGCTTCACCAGCCAATCCCAATATCTGACTGAGGATGGCCGGCGGAGTTCCTCGGTAGATGCAAACTATTTGCACTAAGTCGTTGGTTTCATGTGAAGTTCAGGGTTTCATGATTGCTGGCATCGGGCCAGGTCTGTTCGCGGCCACTGACCGCTCCTACGAGAGACAGGTCTGTTCGCGGCCACTGACCGCTCCTACGGAAAATCGGTGTGTAGGAGCGGCCAGTGGCCGCGAAGCAGCCGACACGGTGTCGAATCAGTGCGCCTCGTCCCAGTTGGAGCCCACGCCCACTTCCACCAGCAGGGGCACGTCCAGCTGCGCAGCGCCGCTCATGTGCGGACGGATCTGGGTGCCGATCTGTTCGACCAGATCTTCGCGTACTTCCAGCACCAGTTCATCGTGCACCTGCAGGATCACCCGCGCATCCAGCCCGCTGTCGGCCAGCCAGGTGTCCACGGCGACCATGGCGCGCTTGATGATGTCTGCCGCCGTGCCCTGCATCGGGGCGTTGATCGCGGTGCGTTCGGCGCCGCGGCGCAGGGCCGGGTTCTTGGCATTGATGTCCGGCACATACAGCCGGCGGCCGAACAGGGTTTCGACGAAGCCCTGCTCGGCGGCCTGGGCGCGGGTGCGCTCCATGTACTCGAGCACGCCGGGGTACTGGGCGAAATAGCGATCGATGTAGGCCTGCGATTGCTTGCGATCGACGCCGATCTGCTTGGCCAGGCCGAACGCGCTCATGCCGTAGATCAGGCCGAAGTTGATCGCCTTGGCGCTGCGTCGCTGGTCGGTGGTGACCTGAGCCAGGTCCACACCGAACACTTCCGCTGCCGTGGCGCGGTGCACGTCCAGATCGTTCTGGAAGGCATGCAGCAGGCCTTCGTCCTTGGCGAGGTGGGCCATGATGCGCAGTTCGATCTGGGAATAGTCGGCAGCCAGCAGACGATACCCCGGCGCGGCGATGAACGCCTGACGGATGCGGCGGCCTTCGGCGGTGCGGATCGGAATGTTCTGCAGGTTCGGATCACTGGATGACAGGCGCCCGGTGGCAGCGACCGCCTGATGGTAGGAGGTATGGATACGCCCGGTGCGCGGGTTGATCTGCTCCGGCAGACGGTCGGTGTAGGTGCTCTTGAGTTTGCTCATCGAGCGGTACTGCATCAGCACCTTGGGCAGCGGGTAATCCTGCTCGGCCAGTTCGGCAAGCACCGCTTCGGCCGTGGAAGCCTGGCCCTTGGCCGTCTTGGAGATGATCGGCAGACCGAGTTTCTCGTAGAGAATCACACCCAGCTGCTTGGGCGAGCCCAGGTTGAACTCTTCACCGGCGATCTCGAACGCTTCGCGCTCCAGGGCGACCATCTTTTCGCCCAGCTCCACGCTCTGGATACCCAGCAGCTTGGCATCCACCAGTGCGCCTTGGCGCTCGATGCGCGCCAGCACCGGCACCAGCGGCATTTCGATGTCCTGCAGCACGGGCATGAGGCTGGGCACGGCGTCCAGCTTGGCCTGGAACAGCTGGTGCAGGCGCAGGGTGATGTCGGCGTCTTCGGCGGCGTAGGGGCTGGCCTGTTCCAGAGCGATCTGGTCGAAGGTCAGCTGCTTGGCGCCCTTGCCGGCGATGTCGGCGAACTTGATGGTGGTGTGGTTCAGGTACTTGAAGGCCAAGCTGTCCATGTCGTGCCGCGTCGCGGTGGAGTCGAGCACGTAGGATTCGAGCATGGTGTCGAAGGCCACGCCGCGAACCTCGATGCCGTTTTCCTGCACGCCGCCAATCGCACAGTTGGCCAGGATGTTCATGTCGTACTTGGCGTGCTGCCCGACCTTGAGCTTGCGCGGGTCTTCGAGCAGCGGCTTGAGTGCCAGCAGTACGGTGTCGCGGTCGAGCTGCTCGGGCACGCCCATGTAGGAATGGGTCAACGGAATGTAGGCCGCTTCGTGCGGTTCGACTGCAAAGGAAATGCCCACCAATTGCGCGCGCTGTGCGTCCAGGCCGGTGGTCTCGGTATCGAAGGCGAACAGGCTGGCCTGTTCGAGCTTCTCCAGCCAGACATCGAAACGGGCCTGATCGAGAATCGTCTCGTAGCGGACCTCGATGGCGGCCACCGGCTCCTGCACCGGGGCCAGTTCCTCACCGGCGCGCCGGGCGTCGCGCTCGACGTCTTCGATCCAGCTGCGGAATTCAAGCTCGCTGTAGATTTCCAGCAGGGCGTCGCGGTCCGGCTCGGTGCACATCAGCTGATCGACTTCGACGTCCAGCGGCACGTCGATCTTGATGGTCGCCAATTCGTACGAAAGAAAGGCCATCTCCCGGTGCTCTTCCAGCTTGGCCGGCAACGACTTGGCGCCGCGAATGGCCAGGGTCGGGACCTTGTCGAGGTTCTCGTAGAGCTCCTTGAGGCCACCGCCGATGCCGGTGAGCAGGCCTTGAGCGGTTTTCTCGCCCACACCGGGAACACCGGGAATGTTGTCCACCTTGTCGCCCATCAGGGCCAGAAAATCGATGATGTGCTCGGGGCCGACGCCGAATTTCTCTTTCACGCCTTCGATGTCCAGCACGCTGCCGGTCATGGTGTTGACCAGCGTGATGTGGCCATCGACCAGCTGCGCCATGTCCTTGTCACCGGTGGAAATGACCACCGGCCGATCCGCGGCCGCGCTGCTGCGGGCCAGGGTACCGATCACGTCGTCCGCTTCGACATTGTCCACGCATAGCAACGGGTAGCCCAGCGCGCGGACCGCCGCGTGCAAGGGTTCGACCTGCACCCGCAGGTCGTCGGGCATGCTGGGTCGGTTGGCCTTGTAGTCGACGTACATGGCATCGCGGAAGGTCCCGCCCTTGGCGTCAAATACTACGGCGAACGGGCTGTCCGGATACTGTCGGCGCAGGCTCTTGAGCATGTTCAGCACGCCCTTCACGGCGCCCGTGGGCATGCCCTTGGAGGTGGCCAGCGGCGGCAGAGCGTGGAAAGCGCGGTACAGATAGGAGGAACCGTCCACCAGGACGAGAGGAGCTTTGCTCATGAGCAGAATCAACCTTTTCGGCGAGCTCGGCGTTAGAATGCCCCGAGCTGTGACCACAAGAACCATGTCAACAAGAACTGTGACAACAAAGGGACAAGGTTATCATGCGCAATGTAAAACGCCTGTTGCTCGCGACACTGCTGCTGAGCAGCCCGCTGATGGTCCAGGCTGCTGACGATGCGCCTTCGGCCGATCCGGACGTGACCATTCGCCAGGACGGCGACAAGACCATTCAGGAGTACCGCCAGAACGGCTTCCTGTACGCCATCAAGATCACCCCGAAGCACGGCAAGCCGTACTTTCTGGTGCGCGCCGATGGCACCGACGACAATTTCATCCGCTCCGACCAGCCGGACATGTTGATCCCGGCCTGGAAGATCTTCGAGTGGTGAGGCTGTAATTTTCAATTCAACCGGGCGCCGCCGTTGTGGCGCCAGTATGGGCAAATCTACGACATGTCTGTGTTTACACCCTTGACCCGCGCCGAGCTCGAAACCTTTCTGGCCCCTTATGGCCTTGGCCGTCTGCGGGACTTCCAGGGGATTGCCGCCGGTACCGAGAACAGCAACTTTTTCATCAGCCTGGAGCAGGGTGAATACGTACTGACTCTGGTAGAGCGCGGGCCGACTCAGGATTTGCCGTTCTTCATCGAACTGCTCGATGTGCTGCACGACGCGCAGCTGTCGGTGCCCTATGCCTTGCGCACCACCGACGGGGTCGCGCTGCGTACCCTTGCCGGCAAACCGGCCCTGCTGCAGCCGCGCCTGGACGGTCGGCATGTGCAGGCACCGAACAACCAGCACTGCGTTCAGGTAGGCGAGTTGCTGGCGCACATTCATACGGCAACCCTGGACGCACCCCTGGTACGCCGAACCGACCGTGGCCTGGACTGGATGCTGGAGGAGGGCGAAAAGCTGGTCGCTGGCCTCGACGCGGCGGCTGCCGAATTACTGCGTCCGGCCCTGGCCGAGATCCAGGCGCATCACGCGCAGATCCTGGCGCTGCCGCAGGCCAACCTGCACGGCGATCTGTTCCGTGACAACGTGATGTTCGAAGGCACGCACCTGACCGGCGTGATCGATTTCTACAATGCTTGCTCGGGGCCAATGCTCTACGACCTGGCGATCACCGTGAACGACTGGTGCTCGGACGAGCAGGGTGCGCTGGATGCGCCACGGGCGCGGGCGTTGCTGGGTGCCTATGCGGCGCTGCGGCCGTTCACCGCAGCCGAAGCGCAGCTCTGGCCGCTGATGTTGCGCGTGGCCTGTGTGCGTTTCTGGCTGTCGCGCTTGATCGCGGCGCAGTCGTTTGCCGGGATGGATGTGCTGATTCACGATCCCAAGGATTTTCAGGATCGCTTGGGGTTGCGGCAAAAGGTTGGGGTGGCGTTGCCGTTTGCTTTTTAGCTCCCGAGATCGTGGGGCGGCCTTCGCGGGCAGAGCCCGCTCCCACAGGAACCTGCTTCTGGCATGAACCCTCTCTCACAGGGCAGGGGTTCAGGCTTGTGGGAGGAGCGTCAGAGCTTTTCCAGGCAGCCGGCGAGGTTGTCGGCCAGGTTGGCCAGCAGGGTCTCGTAGCCCGTCGCCGTGGCCTCGTCGAAACCGCCCAGGGCGTCCAGTTCGGCCAGGGTCACCGGCAGGCCGGCGGTCAGGGTCTGCGCCAGCTTGGGGCGCATCGGCGGCTCGCTGAACACGCACGTCTTGCCCACTTCCTGCAGCCGCTGGCGCATTGCGGCGACATGCTGCGCGCCCGGTTGCACTTCGGCTGCCACGGCAAATACGCCCGTATGCTTGAGGCCATAGGCCTCCTCGAAATAATCGAAAGCCTCGTGGAAGACGAAATAGGGCTTGCCCTGGATACCCGCCACCCGCGCGGCCAGGCGGGTGTCCAGTGCATTCAGACGTTGCGTGAACGCCGCCAGGTTGGACTGGTAGCGGGGCGCATTGGCCGGATCGGCCGCGGACAGGTCGGCGGCCATGCGCGTGGCGATCACCCGGGCGTTGACGGTGGAAAGCCACAGGTGGGCGTCCAGCGTGCCTGGGCGATGGTCGTGATCGTGGTCCGACGCTTCCTCGGCGTGGGAGTGACTGTCCTCGGCGAAATGGCGCAGATGCAGCCCCGGCAGCGTCTGGATGGTCACCGTGGGCTTCTGCCGAGTCTCCAGGACGCGCGGCAGAAAGCCTTCCATGTCCGGGCCGATCCAGTACAGCAGATCGGCGTCGCCTACCCGGCGTACGTCTGATGGTCGCAGCGCATAGTGGTGCGGCGAGGCGCCGGGCGGCAGCAGTACTTCAGGCTGGCCCACGCCGTCCTGCACGGCGGCTGCGATCAGCTGCACCGGCTTGATGCTGGTCAGTACACGCACCTGGGCCTGTGCCGGCAGGGCGGTCATGCAAGCGGCGAGCAAACCGATGGAAAGAGCAAAAATACGAACCACAATGGACACTCTCGGGGGCAAGAACAGGTAACATAATAACGTCTCTATCAGAATTCGTCGCCGCTCATGTCCAAAACACCGCTGGCCAGCCGTCCCCACGACCACTCCCATTGCGTCCATCACGCACTGAGCGAGGCCGATGCCTTGTGCCTGAAACAGGGCCTGCGTTTGACTGCCTTGCGCCGTCGCGTACTGGAGCTGGTCTGGCAAAGCCACAAGCCGCTGGGCGCCTACGACATTCTCGCCGTGCTCAGCGAACAGGATGGCCGTCGCGCAGCGCCGCCCACGGTCTATCGCGCCCTGGACTTTCTGCTCGACAACAACCTGGTGCACCGCATTGCTTCGCTCAACGCCTTCATCGGCTGCAACCATCCCGAGCACGCCCACCAAGGCCAGTTCCTGATCTGCCGCACCTGCCATGTGGCCGTGGAACTGGAGCACAAGACCATCAGCGATGCCATCGTCGAGAGCGCGCAGGGTATCGGCTTCGCCGTCGAGGGGCAGACCGTGGAAGTGGTCGGCCTGTGCGCGGCCTGCCGGGGGGCGTGATGAGCGAAGCCTTGATCCGCTTGGACCAGGTGAGCGTGGAGTTCGCCGGCCAACGTGTGCTCGATAACATCCATCTGTGCGTGCAGCCTGGGGAGATCGTCACCTTGATCGGCCCCAACGGCGCCGGCAAGACCACCCTGGTGCGTGCCGTGCTCGGTTTGCTCAAGCCCGACTCGGGCAGCGTCTGGCGCAAGCCTCGGCTGCGCATCGGCTACATGCCGCAGAAGCTGCACGTGGACCCGACCCTGCCGCTGTCCGTGCTGCGTTTCCTGCGCCTGGTGCCGGGTGTGGACCGCGCGCGCGCCCTGGCGGCGCTGGAGGAAGTGGGGGCCGCCCAGACCATCGACAGCCCGATTCAGACGGTCTCCGGCGGTGAAATGCAGCGCGTGCTGCTGGCGCGAGCGCTGCTGCGCGAGCCCGAACTGCTGGTGCTCGACGAGCCGGTGCAAGGCGTCGACGTGGCCGGCCAGGCCGAACTCTATGCACTGATCACACGCCTGCGCGAGCGCCATGGCTGCGGCGTGCTGATGGTGTCCCACGACCTGCATCTGGTCATGAGCACCACCGATCAGGTGGTTTGTCTGAACCGCCACGTCTGCTGTTCCGGTCATCCTGCGCAGGTCAGCGGCGATCCGGCCTTCGTCGAGCTGTTCGGCAGCCACGCGCCGAGCCTGGCGATCTATCACCATCATCACGACCACGCCCACGACCTGCATGGCGGCGTGGTCAGTGACACTCACGTACACGGAGACAGCTGCAAGCATGGCTGATTTTTTACTGTATGCCTTGCTGGCAGGCCTTTCCCTGGCAGTGGTCGCGGGACCGCTGGGTTCGTTCGTGGTCTGGCGCCGCATGGCCTATTTCGGCGATACCTTGTCCCATGCGGCCCTGCTCGGCGTAGCCCTGGGCTTCGTGCTCGACATCAGCCCGGCGCTGGCGGTAACGGTCGGCTGCCTGCTGCTGGCGATATTGCTGGTGACGCTGCAGCAACGCCAGCCGCTGGCCTCGGACACCCTGCTGGGGATCCTGGCGCCGAGCACCCTGTCGCTGGGCCTGGTGGTACTGAGCTTCATGCATGACGTGCGCATCGACCTGATGGGGTATCTGTTCGGTGATCTGTTGGCGATCAGTGCGACCGACCTGTACTGGATCGTCGGCGGCAGCGTGGCCGTGCTGGGGCTGTTGATCGCCCTGTGGCGGCCATTGCTGGCGATCACCGTTCACGAAGAGCTGGCACGCATCGAAGGGCTGCCCGTGGCAGGTCTGCGTATGGCCTTGATGCTGTTGATCGCCGTGGTGATCGCGGTGGCGATGAAGATCGTCGGCGTATTGCTGATCACTTCATTGCTGATCATTCCGGCGGCGGCCGCCCAACGCCATGCACGCTCGCCCGAGCAGATGGCACTGGGCGCCAGCGTGCTGGGGGTCATCGCGGTGTGTGCCGGGTTGGCGCTCTCGTGGTTCAAGGACACCCCGGCCGGGCCGTCGATCGTGGTGAGTGCTGCGGTGTTGTTTCTGCTGAGTTTTGCGTTGCCCAAGCGGTAGGGCGCGTCAGGCGCGAGTCGCTATGACCTGTAGACCTCGCGCCGATTGCCCAATTGAACGACCAGAACTCGCAGCGCCCCATCCTGGATGTCACAGATCACTCGGAAATCCCCAACCCGATATCGCCACAAACCACCCAGCGGCCCCGTGAGTGCCTTGCCAGTGCTCCGTGGATCATCCCGACCGCCAATGCGCTCATCCATGAAATCGAGGATACGCCTGGCTGCCTGCTTGTCGAGTTTGCGCAATTGCGTTTTGGCCGTGTCGGTGTAATCAATCGTCCAGACCAAGGTCTTTCCTCAAGTCCGCTGCCGAATGCACACCCTCCTGACCTCTACGGACACGCTCCAGAACGTCCGCTGCCAGGTAGTAGTCCTCCAGGTCGGCCAGGCCATTGTCGATAATTTCGCGCAGGTAATACGCTTTGGTGCGCCCGGTGCTACTTGCCAGAAAATCGAGGCGCTGCTCGGTTTCCGGAGCCAATCGAATAGAGGTGGGCATGACAGAAACTCCCGTGTGATACGTGTATTCACTGTATCACACAAAGGTTGTGTTCAAGAATGGACGCGGCATGTCACAACAAAGGGATCATGGGGAAGCGATTTTTGGCGTCCATATTTTCGCCGACACCCCCACGGTGTAGACTTGGCCGTTTTTTGGGCAAATAGAGAGTCGCAGCAATGAAGCCGTTCGCCTCCCGTTATCTGCTACTTGCCACACTTTCCCTGCTGTTGACCGCTTGCCAGACTTCGTCGCGCGACCCTGCCGCTGACGCAGGTCCCGATGCCTGGCAACAGCTGGAAACCAACATCGCCAGCAGCGAGCTGGCCACGGCTGAAGATCAGTTGGTCAAGCTGCAGGCCCAGGCTCCGCAGGATCCGCGCGTCAACGAGGCGCAGCGGCAATTGGCCGAGGCCTATCTGCAGCGCAGCCAGGTGATGCTGCAGAAGGGTGACGTCAATGCGGCGGCCACCGCGCTGGGCCGTGCTCGCGTGTTGATGCCTCAGGCACCGGCCCTCATCGGTGGCGTCAATGGCGCGATCGCCCAGGCGCGCAAGGCCGAGCTGGAAAAAGCCGAAGCGGCCCTGAAAGCGGCCGAAGCGCGGCCGAAGGCCTTGGTGCTGGATCCGAACGCCGGTGTTTCAGCAGTGCCTTTGAAGATGCACAGCGCACCTCAGTTGCGCGCACAGATGCGCGACATCGCGACCGACGTCGTTCATTACCAATGTGATGTGATCATTCAGGTGGCCCAACCAGGCGAATATCGCCGGCTGGAAGCGCTGCTCAAGCAGCGCGTCAGCGAACAGTTGCCAGAAATGCAACTGAAGGTCGGTCGCCGTGTGGTGCACGGACAACCGACCCAAGTGGTGCTTATACCGCGCCGTTAAGCCGGAATGGCTTTGGCGGCAGGTTCACGATCCCACACGCGATGCTTGGCGATCGCAGCGATGAACGCCTTGATGGTGCTGTCATCGTCGCCCACCAGCAGACCGGCATCTTCCTGCAGGCGCAGCGCTTCGAGCAGCGCCTTGCCATCCTTGCTGACACCGATTGCCTTGAGGTGCTTGTAGGCTTCGAGCAGGTAGTGCAAGGCCACGCCATCGGCACTCAGTGCCTTGATCGAATCCGCGCCACCTGGCACCCACACTGCGTCGAAAGCCACCGACGGCAGACCTTCCTGGGAAGCGTCGACTGCCAAAGTCTGGCCGTCGGCAGTCTTGACCGGTGCGCTGGTCGGGCCCAGAACCTTGGCGTGTGCGCCTTCGGCCTTGAGCGCCTTCTGTAGAGCAGCGACCGCTTTGCCATCCACACCGTTGGCGACCAGGATCGCCACCTTGCGGCTCTTGATGTCGCCCGACAGCAGGTTGGTCTGGCTCAGCGCAGGCGATTCCTTCAGCGAAGAAGGCTTGACCGATACGGTGCCCTTGGTCGGCGCAGGCAGACCCAGGTTGGCTGCAACGCGCGAAGCCAGTTCCAGATCGATGTTGGCCAGGATTTCGTTGACCTGACGGGCACGAATGTACTCGCGCTCGACCTTGCCCAATTCGAAGCTGTAGGCCGCGATGATGTGCTCTTTCTCGGCATGGCTCATGCTGTTGAAGAACAGCGTGGCTTGCGAGAAGTGGTCGGAGAACGATTCGCTGCGCTCGCGGACCTTGTGTGCGTCGACACGCTCGGGATAGGTCTCGAAGCCGCCATCGATCGGTGCCGATGGAGTTTCCTTCGGCCAGCCACCGTCAATGGAGTTTGGCTCGTAGGACGCACGGCCCTTGTCGATGCGGGTGCGGTGCTGGGCATCACGCTGACCGTTGTGGTTCGGCGCGATCGGACGGTTGATCGGGATCTCGTGGAAGTTCGGCCCACCGAGACGGCTGATCTGGGTATCGGTGTAGGAGAACAGGCGACCCTGCAACAGAGGATCGTTGCTGAAGTCGATACCGGGAACGATGTGGCCCGGGCAGAAGGCAACCTGTTCGGTTTCGGCGAAGTAGTTGTCCGGGTTGCGGTCCAGGACCATGCGGCCCAGCGGAGTGACCGGGACCAGCTCTTCGGGAATGATCTTGGTCGGGTCGAGCAGGTCGAATTCGAACTTGTGTTCGTCTTCTTCCGGCACGATCTGCACGCCCAGTTCCCATTCCGGGTAGTCACCCATCTCGATGGATTCCCACAGGTCGCGGCGGTGGAAATCGGTGTCCTTGCCGGCCAGTTTCTGCGCTTCGTCCCAGACCAGCGAGCAGGTGCCGAACTTTGGCTTCCAGTGGAACTTGACGAACGTTCCCTTGCCTTCGCCGTTGACGAAACGGAAGGTGTGGATACCGAAGCCCTGCATGGTACGCAGGCTTTTCGGAATCGCACGGTCGGACATGGTCCACAGCACCATGTGCGCAGACTCAGGCACCAGCGAGACGAAGTCCCAGAAGGTATCGTGAGCGGAACCGCCGGTCGGGATCTCGTTGTGTGGCTCAGGCTTCACGGCGTGAACGAAGTCGGGGAACTTGATCGCGTCCTGAATGAAGAAGACCGGCATGTTGTTGCCGACCATGTCGAAGTTGCCTTCGTCGGTGTAGAACTTCACGGCGAACCCACGCACGTCGCGCACGGTGTCACCCGAGCCGCGTGGACCCTGCACGGTGGAGAAGCGGACGAAGACCGGGGTCTTCTTCGCCGGGTCGCGCAGGAAGCCAGCCTTGGTCAGAGCCGAATGGTCTTCGTAGGTCTCGAAGAAGCCATGGGCAGCAGTACCGCGGGCGTGGACGATACGCTCCGGGATGCGTTCGTGGTCGAAGTGCGTGATCTTCTCACGCATGATGAAGTCTTCGAGCAAGGACGGGCCGCGTGCGCCGGCTTTGAGGGTGTTCTGGTTATCGCTGATCTTCACGCCATGGTTGGTGCGCAGCGCTTGTCCGGTGCCATCGGCACGGAACTGCTCGAGCGATTCCAGTTTGGCGTTGGTGTTCTGACGATCCAGGGTGTCGGTGCCAGCCGCTTCGCTCTTGCCGGCAGGGGGGGTCTTGTTGCTCATCGGGCCTTAACTCCTTGGTTCACGGCAGTCCGTGGACGGACTTTGATAAGTACCCTCACCTGATCACGGCAGGCATGGGTCAGGAATACTCAGCAAGTGACCTGACAAATTGCAGGGGCGTTCCTTTTTTTTTCACGAACGGTCGCCAAGCCGACCTTTAGTCGCGTTATTGCCAAATCGCAGGTTGCGGCGAAAATAAATGCTAAATACGACTGGACGCCTGGGCTAAAATGCGCGCCCGGCTATCAGCTGCTACCCCATTCATGCGCCCCACAAGGTTCGCTACGTGATCGAGTTCCAAGATGTCCACAAGACCTACCGCGTGGCCGGTAGGGAAATTCCCGCGCTGCATCCCACCCGATTCACGGTGCCGGCAGGCCAGGTGTTCGGCCTCATCGGCCACTCCGGCGCGGGCAAAAGCACGCTGCTGCGCCTGATCAACCGCCTGGAAAACCCCAGCGGTGGCACGATCATCGTCGACGGTGAAGACGTCACCGCGCTCGATGCCGACGGCCTGCGCGGTTTTCGGCAACAGGTCGGCATGATTTTCCAGCATTTCAATCTGCTGGCTTCCAAGACCGTTGCCGATAACGTGGCGATGCCGCTGAACCTGGCCGGGCGCCTGTCGCGCAAGGAAATCGACCAGCGCGTGGCCCAATTGCTCGAGCGCGTCGGCCTGTCCGATCATGCGCGCAAGTACCCGGCACAGCTGTCCGGTGGTCAGAAGCAGCGTGTCGGCATCGCCCGCGCGCTGTCGACCAACCCCAAGATCCTGCTCTGCGACGAGGCCACCAGCGCCCTGGATCCGCAGACCACGGCTTCGGTCCTGCAACTGCTGGCCGAGATCAACCGCGAACTGCAACTGACCATCGTGCTCATCACCCATGAAATGGACGTGATCCGTCGGGTCTGCGATCAGGTGGCGGTGATGGACGCCGGACGCATCGTCGAACAAGGCCCTGTGGCCGACGTATTCCTGCACCCACAGCATCCGACCACCCGTCGTTTCGTTCAGGAAGACGAGCAGGTCGACGAGAACGAGCAGCGCAGCGACTTCGCCCATGTGGCGGGCCGCATCGTGCGCCTGACCTTCCAGGGCGAGGCCACCTACGCGCCGCTGCTGGGCACCGTGGCGCGCGAGACCGGCGTCGACTACAGCATCCTGGCCGGTCGCATCGACCGCATCAAGGACACCCCCTATGGCCAGTTGACCCTGGCAATCACCGGCGGCGACATGGACGCGGCATTCGCCCGCTTCACCGCTGCCGACGTTCACATGGAGGTGCTGCGCTGATGGACCTGATCAACTTCTTCGCCAGCGTCGACTGGAGCGAAATCTGGCAGGCCACCCTCGACACGCTGGTGATGCTCGGTGCTTCGCTGCTGTTCACCATCCTGCTCGGCCTGCCGCTGGGTGTTTTGCTGTTCCTCACCAGCCCGCGGCAGATGTTCGAAAAGCCCCGGCTCTATGCGGTGCTGTCGTTCATCGTCAACGTGGTCCGCTCGCTGCCGTTCATCATCCTGATCATTCTGCTCATCCCCACCACCGTGGTGCTGGTGGGTACCTCGCTGGGCGTGGCCGGGGCGATTCCGCCGCTGGTCATCGGCACCGTGCCGTTCTTCGCGCGGCTGGTGGAAACCGCCCTGCGCGAAGTCGACCGCGGCATCATCGAGGCAACCCAGGCCATGGGCGCCACGACGCGGCAGATCATCACCCGGGCGCTGGTGCCCGAGGCCCTGCCGGGGATCATCGCGGCCATCACCGTGACGACCATCACGCTGGTGTCGTACACCGCCATGGCTGGCGTGGTCGGCGCCGGGGGCCTGGGTGACCTGGCGATTCGCTACGGCTACCAGCGTTTCCAGGACAACGTGATGTACGTCACGGTGATCATCCTGATTCTGATGGTCCAACTGCTGCAGATGCTGGGCGACCGCCTGGTCGTGCACTTCTCTCGCAAATAATCGTAGGTCTGGCCCACGGGCCGAAAAGGAAATCGAAGATGAAAAGACTACTGGCCGCCATGGCCGCCGTCGCTGCACTGTCCGCCCAGGCCAACGAAAGCCTGAACGTGGCGGCCACCGCCGTGCCCCATGCCGAGATTCTGGAATTCGTGAAGCCGCAACTGGCCGAGCAGGGCGTGGACCTCAACATCAAGGTGTTCACCGACTACATCCAGCCCAACGTCCAGGTCGCGCAGAAGAACATGGACGCCAATTTCTTCCAGCACCAGCCGTATCTGGATGAGTTCAACAAGGGCAAGGGTACCGATCTGGTCGCCGTGACCGGCGTTCACCTGGAGCCCCTGGGCGCCTATTCGAGCAAGATCAAGCAGCTCGACGAGCTGGGCAACGGCGCCAACGTGGTGGTGCCCAACGACGCCACCAACGGCGGTCGTGCCCTGTTGCTGCTGCAGAAATACGGCCTGATTCGCCTCAAGGACCAGAGCAACATCCTGGCCACCACCAAGGACATCGTCGAGAACCCCAAGGGCTTGAAGATCCGTGAGCTGGAAGCGGCGACCATCCCGCGCGTACTGACGCAGGTCGACCTGGCGCTGATCAACACCAACTACGCTCTGGAAGCCAAGCTGGATCCGTCCAAGGATGCGCTGTTCATCGAAGGCAACGACTCGCCCTACGTGAACATTCTGGTGGCGCGCCCGGACAACAAGGACTCGCCGGCCATGCAGAAACTGGCCGCCGCGCTGCACAGCCCCGAGCTCAAGCAGTTCATCACCGAGAAATACAAGGGCGCGGTGCTTCCCGCTTTTTAAGCCCGTGACAGGTCGAGTGTAAGCTCGACCTACATCTCTCAATCGCCCGCGACCAGCCCCGGAAGCTGGGCGATCATCTTCGCATTGTCGATCGGCCCGCGAATGAACCCCCGCTGGCGCCCATCCGGCCCGATCAACGCCAGGTTGGCGCTGTGCTCCACCAGGTAATTGGGCTTGCGCGTGTCGGCGGGGATGAACGGAATGCTGATGGCGCTGGCCAGCGTCTGTAGGGTTTCGACCGGCGCGACCCACCCTTCGAAGCCTGCCTTGAAATAACCCAGGTACTGCTTGAGCCGCTCGGGGGTGTCGCGGTGCGGGTCGACACTGATCAGCACCACCTGCAGGCGCTCGCGCGTGGCGTTGGGCAGCTGTTGCTGCACGTCGCGCAGGTTGGCCAGGGTGGTCGGGCAGATATCCGGGCAGAATGTGTAGCCGAAGAACAGCAGCGACCACTTGCCCCTGAGCTGGTCGACGTGAACGGGCGCGCCGTCCTGGTCGGTCATCTGCAGCGCAGGCATCGCGCGACTCTGGGCCAACAGGATAATCCCCGCATCGACCAGTGCGGCGCGGTTGGGTTGGCTCTGCCGGGTGAGCAGCTGGTGAACGCTCAATCCGATCAGCAAGGCGAGGACGCCGGCAACGATGAAGACGATTTTCTGCGCTTTTGTCATGAGTCTGGGGTCAATGCACGTAGGAGGGGCGACGTTATCAGGCGAGCCATGAGGAGGGTAGTGGTTCGCGTCGTTATGAAATGTGTCCCGACTATGACAAATGCGTCTTAGCCTTCCCGATGGGCCAGCTATCGTTCCCACTTCACTTTCGTGACACCCGCCTGGAGCCTTCATGAACACCGCCGCATTGCGCGAGCAGATCCAACGTGCCACCGAACACGAGGCCGCTTCCGGCCAGCTGCAGCAGCGCCTGGAAAAACAGCTGCCGCAGCTGCACCCGTCCATCGACATCGCTGAAGGCAACGACACCGCCCTGTGGCGCTTCGTCAGCGCCTACATCGATGAAGTCCCGCAACTGCTCGACGCCGCCAGCGAAGTGGCGGTCAAGGCGGGTATCCAATCGCAGATCGATCCGGTGCTGAAGATTGCCGAAGAATACTTCCTGCAACCGCCCGGCATTCTCGCGGACCATCCAGGCATGGATGGCCTGCTCGATGAAGCCTACCTGGCCCATCGTCTGGTAGAGGAAATCAACGATCTGTACATCCGTCACCTTGGCCAGCCGCTGATACCGCTGGACATGACCGTTGCCAACCTGATCGCCCACCAGTTGATCGGTGAAACGTTCGCCAACGAGTTGGACGAGGTCGTGCACCATTCGGTGGACCAGATGCTGTGCGATGAAAGCTTCGAGCTGCCGTCGGTGCAAGCCTACCGCGACAAGCTGGTCAGCCCCGAGACCGGGGCAGCATGGAAACAGTGGCCGTGCATGTCACGGCGCCTGGGGATTGGCCTGGACTTGAATGCAACCTCGCAGGCTGCGACAGGGCCTGACGAGCACTAGTCGCCAAGCCCTGCAGAGCGCTTCCCGATTGCCGGGTCAGCTGCCGAAGCCTGCGCTGGTCCGCAGCTGACCTTCGATGCGCCGCTTGAGGCCGCGGCTTTCGATGATCATCCGCGAGCCCTTGCTCTGATTCGCGCGGCCCCAGTCTTCCAGCAGTTCCAGGCAGGAGTGGTCGATGTAGGTCAGGCCGGCCAGCGGCACATGGACAATCGTACCTTCCGGAATGCTCGCCAATGCCTTGGTCAGCGCCGGGACCTTGAGAAAGGTTGCCGAGCCCACCATGCGCAACTCCACCTCACCAGGGGCCTGGTCGACCAAGGTGATCTTCAGGCGCGCTGCCTTGAAGGCCAGCTTGAGCAGGGTCAGGGCGAAGCCCAGCAGCACACCGGTAAGCAGGTCGGTGAAGACGATCGCCAGGGCCGTGGCGGCGTAGGTAAACATCGGCATGCGCCCGTAGCGGCCCAGGCCCTTGAAGGCCTTGAAGTCGACCAACTTGACGCCGGTGAAGACCAGTACGCCCGCCAGGCTTGCCACCGGAATGCTCTGCAACAGGCTGGACAGCAGGACGACGAAACCGAGCAGCCAGACACCGTGCAGGATCGCCGACAGACGGGTCTGTGCACCGGCCTGGACGTTGGCCGAACTGCGCACGATCACACCAGTCATCGGCAGCGCGCCGAGGATGCCGCACAGCATGTTGCCCACACCTTGCGCCGACAGTTCGCGATCGAAATCCGAACGCTGGCCATTGTGCATGCGATCCACCGCAGCCGCTGACAGCAACGTCTCGGCACTGGCAATGAAGGCCACGGCAATGGCGGCGATCAACAGGGCCGGATCGGCCAGGTTGAGCAGGTCGGCGGGGCGCAGCCAGTCGATGGCTTCAGCCAGGTTCGCCGGCACTTCGACACGCTTGACCGGCATGGCGAAGAACAGGCTCAGCCCGGTGGCCAGCCCCACGCCCAGCAGCGCGCCGGGAACGAAGCGCAACTTTTGCGGACGCAGCTTTTCCCAGGCGTACATGACGGCAATGGTCAGCAGGCCCAACAACCCGGCTTGCCAGCCCAACCCGCCCCCGATGCTGGGAATGGCCTGGCCGACGACCGCAGGGAATTCGATCAGGTTGCTCAGACCCGAGGGCTGCGGCGCCCGGTCGAGCATGACGTGGACCTGAGACAAGACAATCAGCACGCCGATACCGGCCAGCATGCCGTAGACCACCGCCGGCGCCGTGACGCGAAACCAGCAGCCGAGCTTGAAACGACCGGCCAACAGCTGGAGCAGACCGGCCAGCAGCAGGATGGGGCCGAGCATGGCCATGCCGTGCTGGCGAACCAGTTCGAAGACCAGCACGGCCAGGCCGGCGGCCGGACCACTGACCTGCAACGGCGAGCCGGCCAGGAAGCCGACCACGATACCGCCGATGATGCCGGTGATCAGGCCTTTGGAGGGCGGCATTCCCGAGGCGATGGCAATACCCATGCACAACGGCAGCGCGACCAGAAATACCACGACCGAGGCGAGCAACTCGCGCGGCAACACCGCTTTCATGTGTGCAATATTCACGTTCAATCTCCTGCAAGCATTCAAGCGAGCCGGGCCATACTTTTCGACAGGCAGCAGCGTGCCTGCCCAATCCCCTGTAGCCCAACCGGCGCGGCGGTTACAGGTGGATTCGGCAAGCGATCTTTGAGGTGTGCTGTCGACAGATGATGGCCAGGCAGGCCCTGTCAAACGGACGCCACGGCGACCTAGAAGCGGCCCTTGGGCGTGGCGCTAGGCGTCGTGGTCGTTCTGTCGAGCGGACGGAAGCAGTCCTGCTCGGCGTCGTAGGCCTTGATTTCGCTCGTTTCGATGTTGTAGATCCAGCCATGGATGAACAACTGGCCACTGGCCATGCGCGAGGCCACCGATGGGTGGGTGCGTAGGTGCTGCAGCTGGGAGATGACGTTTTCTTCGGTCAGCACTTTCATGCTTTCGGCTTCGTTGGCGCAGTTGCAGTTGTCTTCGACCACGGTGCGGGCCACTTCCGAGTGGCGCAGCCAGGCCTTGACGGTTGGCATCTTTTCCAGCGAAGCGGGGTTGAGTACGGCGCGCATGGCGCCGCAGTCGGAGTGGCCGCAGACGATGACGTGCTGCACGCCCAGGGCCAGGATGGCGTATTCCAGCGCGGTGGAAACGCCACCGTTCATTTGTCCGTAGGGCGGTACGACGTTACCCACGTTTCGAGTAACGAACAGGTCGCCGGGAGAGCTTTGGGTGATGAGTTCGGGGACGATGCGCGAGTCGGCGCAGGTGATGAACATGGCCCGCGGTGCTTGTGCGGTAGCAAGCTTTTTGAACAACTCTTGTTGCTGAGGGAAGACGTCATGATGGAAATGCAGAAAGCCGTCGACGATCTGTTTCAGGGAGGCTTCAGCCGTATCGGCATGGCTCGGTGTAGGATCCTTGTCGCTCATGATTCATCCTCTTGCTGGATTTGAGATGGTTCCCAGTTTACCGGGTAAAAATTCCCACAGCTCACGGCTGGACGAGACGATTTACATAGGATTATGACTTGTGAGTCATTTGTCACTAACGTTACCGGTGAAAACTTAACTGAACCTGAATCGAGCGCTCTATTGTGCGGGGATGGGGGTTGTCGAGACGATGGACGGCGTCCCTGTAGCAGCGGCGCGAGTCGCGTCCGGCTTCACCGCGTTCGCCCAGATGCACCGCTTAAACCGCCGACGCGGCTTGCGCCGCTGCTACAGGAATCGTGAAATTCATAACAACGGCGCAGGCCGCGTCATGAGCCACGCAATCTTTGTAGCAGCGGCGCGAGCCGCGTCAGCGATCCACGCGATGCAGGGATGGATCAGCGCACCAGGCAGGGGCGCTTGTTATCGAATTTCCAGTCTGAAATCAGGTATTGCATGGCAATGCCGTCATCCCGCGCGCCCAGGCCCTTGGTCTTGTACAGCTCGTGGGCCTTGGCCACTTCGTCCATGTCGATGTCCACGCCCAGGCCCGGCTTGGCGGGCACTTTGACGAAGCCATCGATGATCTGCAACGGCTCCTTGGTCAGGCGCTGGCCGTCCTGCCAGATCCAGTGCGTGTCGATCGCGGTGATCTCGCCCGGTGCCGCAGCGGCCACCTGGGTGAACATCGCCAGCGAAATATCGAAATGGTTGTTGGAGTGCGAGCCCCAGGTCAGCCCCCAGTCGTTGCACATCTGCGCAACCCGTACCGAACCCTGCATGGTCCAGAAATGCGGGTCGGCCAGCGGGATGTCCACTGACTGCAATTGAATGGCGTGACCCATCTCGCGCCAGTCGGTGGCAATCATGTTGGTGGCGGTGGGCAGGCCCGTGGCACGGCGGAATTCGGCCATGACTTCACGTCCCGAATAGCCGTTTTCCGCGCCACAGGGGTCTTCGGCGTAGGCCAGCACATGGTGCTGATCACGGCACAGGCTGATCGCTTCTTTCAGTGACCAGGCACCGTTGGGGTCCAAAGTGATGCGCGCGTCAGGGAAACGCTCGGCCAGTGCCGTCACCGCCTCGATTTCCTCGGCACCGCGCAGCACGCCGCCCTTGAGCTTGAAGTCGTTGAAGCCGTACTTGGCCTTGGCCGCTTCGGCCAACCGCACCACCGCCTCGGGGGTCATTGCCTTTTCGTGACGCAGGTGGCTCCAGTCATCAGCGGCGTCCGGCTCGCTGCGGTAGGCCAGGTCGGTCTGGCCACGATCACCCACATAGAACAGGTAGCCGAGCATCTTCACCGCATCGCGTTGCTGGCCTTCACCGAGCAGCGCTGCCACCGGCACCTCCAGAAACTGCCCGAGCAGGTCGAGCAGGGCGGCCTCCATGGCCGTCACGGCATGGATGGTGATGCGCAGGTCGAACGTCTGCAGACCACGGCCTGCACTGTCGCGAGCCGCAAAGGTGGTGCGCATGCGGTTGAGGATCTGCTGGTACTCGCCGATGGGCTGGCCCACCACCAGGCTGCGGGCGTCTTCCAGGGTCTCGCGAATGCGCTCGCCCCCGGGCACCTCGCCAACCCCAGTGTTGCCGGCGCTGTCCTTGAGAATCACGATGTTGCGGGTGAAGAACGGGCCGTGGGCACCGCTGAGGTTGAGCAGCATGCTGTCGTGCCCGGCAACCGGAATGACTTGCAGGCTGGTGACGATGGGGGCGTTGTGCGTGGTCATGTCGTTTTCCTTGTCATTGAATCCACGCCAGGCGCTGCAGGGGCCTGGCGAAAACGGTATAGGGGATCGCGTTCGTCAGAGCGGTCGCGCCTGCACGGGTTCGGCAATGCCGCTCACGGGTTTGCCAGGCTTGGGCTGCGTACGGGCGAAGAACACCACGATCGCGGCCAGCACCGATGTCGCGGCCAGGCCATACAGCCCGCCCTGGATCGAGCCGGTGCTCTGCTCCAGGAAACCGAAGGTGGCCGGCGCGACGAAGCCGCCCAGGTTACCCACAGAGTTCACCAGTGCGATCACCGCCGCGGCAATGCGCGCGTCCAGGTAGGCCTGGGGAATGGGCCAGAACAGCGAGGACGCCGACTTGAAGCCGATGGCGGCGAAGCACACGGCCACGAAGGCAAACACCGGGCCGCCCGTGGTGGAAAGGAACATGCCGGCGGCGGCGATCAGCAGCGCTGTGGCCACCCAGGCCTGCTGGAACTTGAACTTGCCCGACAGCGCGGCAAACGCGTACATGGCGATGATCGAGATCAGCCAGGGTATCGAATTGAGGAAGCCCACCTGCAGGTCATCCAGACCGCCCATTTTCTTGATGATGCTGGGCAGCCAGAAGGTGGCGGCATAGATGGTCAGCTGGATGCAGAAGTAGATCAGGCAGAACAGCAGGATCTGGCGATCCTTGAGCAGCGTGCCCAAGGTCGGCTTGACGGTGTGCATGGCATCGCGTTCGCGCTGTTCGCGATCGATCTCGCCCACCAGCGCGTCTTTCTCCTCCAGGGTCAGCCATTTGGCGTCGTGGACCTTGGAATCCAGCCAGAACCAGACGAAGAAGCACAGCAGCACCGAAGCCAGGCCTTCGATCAGGAACATCCACTGCCAGCCGTGCATCCCCAAGCCTTCGATCTGCAACAGCGCACCGGCCAGGGGTCCGGAAATCAGCGAGGCCAAGGCCGAGCCGCTGAGGAAGATGGCAATCGCCTTGCCACGCTCGACGCCAGGCAACCAGCGAGTGAAGTAGTAGATCACACCAGGGAAGAAGCCGGCTTCGGCGATCCCCAGCAGGAAGCGCAGGATGTAGAAGTGAGTTTCGTTCTGAATGAACGCCATCATCGTGGCGACGATGCCCCAGGTGAACATGATCCGCGTCAGCCAGACCCGTGCGCCGACTTTCTGCAACAGCATGTTGGACGGCACTTCGAACAGTGCATAGCCGATGAAGAACAGCCCGGCACCGAAGCCATAGGCCGCCGCGCCGATGCCCAGGTCATGCTCCAGGTGCGTGCGCACGAAGCCGATGTTGACCCGATCGATGTAGTTGACGATGAACATGATGACGAACAGCGGGAGTACGTGACTCTTCACTTTCGAGACGGCGCGGGCCAGGACGGCATCGCCGGTTGCAACGTTTGAATTGCTCACAATTCAAATCTCCCACTGATTGTTTTTATGCGGGTAGTTTCTGTGTCGATCGGCAGCTGCGTGCTCGGTCAGCAGACATCATACAACTAGATATTCGTTGAACTCAACGTATACAGGGCCAACCAATCTGCCATTCGTCGTTGTCATACATCTTTTTCAGCGTTGTCGATGCTGTTGCTGAACGGTCGGCGTCATCCTGTGGCTGGTCCGGCAGCGCCCGGAAGATGCTCGCAGGGTATGATCGGTTTTTTCGTCCGGGAGCCTCATCGATGTCGAAGCGACCAAACAGCCTGGCCCATGGGCTGGTCGAGGCCTTGAGCCAACAGATCCGCCTGGGCACCCTGGCGCCGGGTGCCAAGCTGCCGTCGGAGGGCGCTATCGTTGCCGAGCACGGCGTCAGCAGAACCGTGGTGCGCGAAGCCTTGTCACGGTTGCAGGCATCGGGTCTGGTGGAAACCCGGCATGGGGTGGGGACGTTCGTGTTGCAACGCGAGCCGGCCCATGGCCTGCGTTTGAACGTCGACACGGCGCTCAGTGTGCGCGGCATTCTCGAGTTGCGTCTGGGATTGGAGACCCAGGCGGCCGCCCTGGCGGCCAAGCGCCGCAGCGAGTCTCAACTGCAACGCATGCGCAAGGCACTGGACGACTATCAGCGCTCGCTGGCCAACAACGACAGCTGCGTGGAGGAAGACAAGCGCTTTCACCTGCTGATCGCCGAGGCGACCGGCAATACGTATTTCACCGACATCATGCAGCACCTGGGCGATGCGATGATTCCGCGCACTCGGCTCAACGCGCTGGAGAAGGGCGATGCCGATCTGTCCCAGCTGGGGCAGGTGGCGAACCTGGAACATGAAGCGATCTACCAGGCGATTCGTAAGCAGGATGCCGATGCGGCACGGGCGGCGATGTGGCTGCATTTGAGCAACAGCCGTGATCGTTTCAATGCGGATTGAGGAGGCCTTTTTACTGGAGGGTGTCAGTGAGGGCCCCTTCGCGGGCAGAGGGCTCGCCGCCCGCCCCGCTCCCACAAGGCTGGGATTGAGGGGGGTCTTTTTACTGGAGGGGGTCAGTGAGGGCCCCTTCGCGGGCAGAGGGCTCGCCGCCCGCCCCGCTCCCACAAGGCTGGGATTGAGGGGGCCTTTTTACTGGAGGGTGTCGGTGAGGGCCCTTTCGCGGGCAGAGACCCGCTCCCACAAGGCTGAGATTGAGGGGGCCTTTTTACTGGAGGGTGTCAGTGAGGGCCTCTTCGCGGGCAGAGACCCGCTCCCACAGCGGGGTGAATTCTCAACCGGCCTTGTGGGAGCGGGTCTCTGCCCGCGAAGAGGCCGCCAGCCATGATCAGTGGCTGGTGGACTGCCCCAGGTCATCGCCGGAGGTGTGCTTCATGTCGTCGCCGCGCATCTGCTTGACGTCGTCGGCAGACACCGTCGAGCCCTGATTGCCCCAGCTGGTGCGGATGAAGTTCACCACATCAGCCACTTCCTGATCAGACAGGCGCCAGGCGAAGCCGGGCATGGTGAAGGTCGACGGCGCCGTGTGCGTGGCCGGCAACGTGCCACCTGCCAGCACGATATGGATCAGCGAACTGGCATCCTCGGTCTGCAGCACCGGGTTGCCAGCCAAGGCCGGGAACACACGGGTGTAGCCCTGGCCATCGGTCCGATGACAGGCCGCGCAGTTATCGATGTACACCCCGGCACCGACCTTGCTGTCGTCTCCCTTCCACAGTGCGTCAGACACACGTGCGTCGTATTCATGGGGCTTGTCGGCACGGTCCACCGCCGGCAGCGTCTTCAGGTATCGAGCGATGGCAGTGAGGTCTTCATGGGTCATGTACTGCATGCTGTGCTCGACCACATCGCTCATGCCGCCGAACACCGCACTGCGATCACTGCGGCCGGTCTTGAGAAACTGCACCAGTTGCTCTTCGCTCCAGCTGCCCAGACCGTCCTTGTGATCGCCGCGCAGGCTCTTGGCGATCCAGCCTTCGAGCGGTGCGCTGCCAGCCAGGAAGTCGGCGTTGTCGCCGGCGCTCAGGGCCTTCTCCTGCATCGTGATCGCCCGCGGAGTATGGCAGGCGCCACAGTGCCCAAGCCCCTCGACCAGGTAGGCGCCGCGGCTGATCACCGGATCGGAGCCCGGCGGCGGCTGATAGGCGCTGACCGGAGGGGCGAACAGTCCGCGCCAGATCGCCAGCGGCCAGCGCATGCTCAGTGGCCAGGGAATGTCGGTCGGCTTGTTCGGTTCGGCCACCGGCGCCACGCCCTTCATGAAGTAGGCGTACAGGGCGTGCATGTCGGCGTCGCTGACCCTTGCATAAGACGGGTAGGGCATGGCCGGATACAGGCTGCTGCCGCTCTTGCCGATGCCGTGGCGCACGGCCTTGTCGAAGTCTTCGAAGCTGTAGTTGCCGATGCCGTCGCTGTGCGGCGTGATGTTGGTCGAGTAAACCGTGCCGATCGGCGTCTCCATGCCCAACCCGCCGGCGAACGGCGCACCGCCCTTGGCGGTATGGCAGGCCACGCAGTCACCGGCACGGGCTAGGTAACGGCCCTGCTCGATCAGGGCGTCGTCGGACTCTGCGGCCCTGGCCGGCAGGCTGGTCAACAGACTGGCGAGCAGGGTCAGCGCAGCGATCTGGATAACGTTCATCTCTGCGCTCCTTATGCCTGCACCAGCGGGCCGGGGTTCTTCAGGTACTGCTCGCGAATGGCCCGTGCCGACCAGTAGGTCAGTGCCGCCACCAGGCCGGTGGGGTTGTAGCCCAGCCCCTGGGGAAAGGCCGAGGCGCCTGGAACGAACACGTTGTGCACATCCCAGCACTGCAGGTAGCGGTTGATCGCACTGGTCTTGGGATCGGTGCCCATGATCGCGCCACCGTTAAGGTGGGTGGTCTGGTAGGAGGCGGTATTGAAATGCTCGCCGACCTTCTTGCCCAGCAAGGCAATGGTCTTGGGGTTCATGGCCTGGGCGACCTTGCTCATTTTCTCGACCATGAAGCGGTTCATCTTGATGTCGTTTTCCTGCCAGTCGAAGGTCATGCGCAGCAACGGCAGGCCATAGGCATCGCGGTACACCGGATCCAGATCCAGGTAGTTGCCGCGGTAAGATTGATGGGCGCCGTGGGCGTCCATCGACACCTGATGGGTGTAGTAGTCGGCGGTGGCCTTCTTCCAGGCGCTGCCCCAGGCTGGCGTGCCCGGTGGATTGGCCGTGCCGGCGATGGGTCGGCTGCCGGCCTGGTTGACCCACATCGGCGAGCCGCCGACGAAGCCATGGGGGCCGTGGTCGAAGTTGTCGGCATTGAAGTCGTCGAACGCCACACCGTTGCCACCGGCGCCGATGAAGTTGTTGGTGTGGGTGTCCTTGTCGAAGAAGGCCTTGATGGTGGCCATGTTCTGGTAGGCAAAGTTCTTGCCGACCACACCTTCGCCGGTCTTGGGATCGTAGGGCTGGCCGATGCCGGAAAGCAGCATCAGGCGCACGTTGTTGAACTGGAAAGCACCGAGAATCACCAGGTCCGCCGGCTGCTCGACTTCACGCCCCTGGGCATCGACGTAGGTCACGCCGGTCGCCTTGCGCTTGGTGCTGTCCAGATTGACCCGCAGTACATGGGCGTTGGTGCGCAGCTCGAAGGTTTCGACCTGGCGCAACGCCGGGAGGATGTTCACGTTCGGTGACGCCTTGGAATACATGTAGCAGACATAGCCGCTGCAGAAACCGCAGAAGTTGCAGGGGCCCATCTGCGCACCATAGGGGTTGGTGTACGGCCCCGATGTATTGGCCGACGGCAGATTGTACGGCTTGTAACCGACCTCGGCGGCGGCCTTCTGGAACAGCTGCGCCGAAACGGTGTTCTTCTGCGAGGCCAGCGGGAACGGGTTGGAACGATCCGGTGCATACGGGTTGCCACCCTTGCCTTCGCCGACCCGCACGCCGTTCACCGTCCAGGCCTGACCCGAGGTGCCGAAGACTTTTTCGGCGAAATCGAAGAACGGTTCCAACTCTTCATAGCTGACACCGAAGTCCTGGATGGTCATGTCCTTGGGGATGAACTGCTTGCCGTAGCGCTCCTCGTAGTGGCTGCGCATGCGCAGTTCCATCGGATCGACACGGAAGTGCACGCCCGACCAATGCAGACCGGCGCCGCCGACACCCTTGCCCGGCAGAAACGCACCCAACTGGCGGTTGGGCAGTGCAACGTCGTTGACGCTGTGGCGGATGGTCACGGTTTCCTTGGAGATGTCCTGAAACAGCTTCTTGCGCACGCTGTAGGTCAACTCGTCGATCACCTGTGGATAACTGCCGTCCGGGTAGGTGTCCTGCATCGGGCCGCGCTCCAGCGCTACCACGTTGAGACCTGCCTCGGTGAGTTCCTTGGCCATGATCGCGCCTGTCCAGCCGAACCCGACGATGACCGCGTCGACTTTCTTCATTACCGTTGTCATGTCAGGCCCTCTCGCCGCGAATCGATACAGCCGGGAAGGGGTATTGCTCGTTGCGTTCCACCCAATCCATGAAGTCGGCGCGTGCGCCGGGAAAACCGATCTGAGTCCAGCCGACCATGCCCTTGTTGCCGCCGTGCACGGGGTCACAGAAGAAGCCTTCACGGGTGTTCTGCAGGATCAGACTGAAGAAGGCAGTGGCGGGCAGTTCGTCGAAAACCAGCTCTCCGGCTTCGATCTTGCCGAGAATACGGTCCTGGGTAGCGCTGTCTTGCTCAGCGAACACTTTGCCCGATTGAGCCTTGCACCAGGCATCAGTGGCAGCGATGCCCAGACGGTAGATCTGCTGGGGCACCAGCTGCAGTTGATAGCCCATCTGGGGCGGGGCATCGGTCACGAACGGACCTTGCATGTACCACAATGCCCCCGTGGCATACGGGGTGTTCATCTGCCGATCAATGAATTCCGCTGCGCCGGCTTCCAGGGCACCGGGGCCCAGGTCATCCGCTGGAATCAGCCGAGCCACCGCGGCCTGTACGAAAGCCCACTCTTCAGCGGTGAAAAACGACGGCTGATAATCGGCGGTTGGCACCGGCTTAGGCGGCGCGGTCCGCGTATCCGCCTGGGCATCGGCCGTCAGGGCACCGAGGCCCAGGCCGCTACTGGCAACGGTCACCACCGGAATCAAGGTCAGTGTTTTGCGCAGAAAATCCCGGCGCGGGTTGTTTTCTTGCTCGGACATCAGGGTTCTCATCAGCTGTTCGATACGGTTTTTATCGATGCGCAGCTCAGCGGTACGTGTTCGTTGCACCACGCGGCCAGAGGCGGGTGATGCTTTGTGGAAGGCGCAGACGCGACACATTCGGCACGAAGCCAGGCGCGGCAAAATGCCGCCCTGGCGCTTCAACCGACAAATGTATCTATTTGTGACGGCAAATGAAACCGGTTTCAGCCTCAATATGCACTGACTGGCTGGACGTCATTGTTCAAATCCGTCAAGCCTTGATGCCCAGATCCGCCAGTAACGCCTCGATACCCGGCTTGCTGCCGGCAAAGCTTTCGACCAGCTCCGCGAATGGCCGCGTTCCGCCGGAGGCCAGAATCAGACGCTGGAAATCCTCACCCGCCTGACTCGCCAACAGCCCTTCACGTTCGAAGCGAGTGAACAGGTGGGCCGCGAGCACCTGCGCCCAGACATAACTGTAATAACCGGCCGCGTAGTCCGCGGCAGTGAATACGTGAGCGAAGGTGTTGAGCCAACGCACATAGGGTGGATGACGTACCACTTGCGTGTTTTCAAGCACCTGTTCACCGATCTCCTGCGGTGAAAGCCCACTGCTCGTGCTGTGCAGGCGATAGTCCACCAGGGCGTATTCGAGCTGCCACAGCAGGGCCTGGGCGCGGAAGCGAGCCTTGGCCGCGAGCGCCTGTTCAACGTAAGCGCTGTCGATCCGTTCACCGGTCAGATAATGCCGCGACATCGATTGCAGCATTTCCGGCTGCATGGCCCAGTGTTCGAACACGCCGCTGGGCAGTTCCACCGCATCTTCGGCCACGCCCTTGATGCCCGAGACACTGCCGTGATCGATGCGGGTCAGCACGTGGTGCAACGCATGGCCCAACTCGTGGAAGAACGTCTGGATATCGCCCAGGCTCAAAAGGCAGGGAAACTCTGGCGTCTGGGCAGCGAAATCACAGCCCACATGGGCAATCGGCAGTTGCAGGCGTCCGTCGGCGAAGCGGTGGCGGTCACGCAGAGCCTCCATCCAGGCACCCGCGCGCTTCTTCGGCCGGGTGTGCAGGTCCAGGTAAATGTAGCCAAGCACCTGATCCCCTTCGCTGATCTGGAACAACCGCACCGAAGCCGGTTGGCGCGGTGCTGGCGGGCATTCGTGCCACTGCACGTCGAACAACTGGGCCAGCAGGTGTTGCGTGCCGTCCATCACCGCCTGCATGGGGAAATATTCGCGCACCTTGAGTTCCGTCACACCGTGATGGATCTGCAGGTATTTTTCCTGATAGTAGTGGCAGTCCCAGGCCTCCAGCGTTGGCACACTGAACAGCGCGGCCAGTTCCTGCACAGGGGCGAATTCGGCCTGCGCCGCGGGGCGAACCTTGTCGATCAGCTGCAGCAGCAGCTTCTCCACGTCGGCGGCTTCGTCGAACATGCGTGTGGCCTGAGCCAGCGAGGCGTAGCTGCGATACCCACTCGCTTCGGCCAACTCGGCACGGGCCGCGAGGATGCGTTGCAGCACCGGCCCGTTGTCATTCTCTCCAGCGCGCGGGCCCTGGTCCGAAGCCTGGGTGTAGAAGGCCTTGTACACCTGTTCGCGCAGCGAGCGGTCGTGAGCCTGGCTCGCCACCGCCAGCACCATCGGCAGTTCCAGGGTCAGTAGCCAACCGGAAAGGCCGGCCTCGCGTGCCCGCTGGGCCATGCTGGCGCGTACGGCGGGGGCGATACCCGCCAGTGCAGCTTCGTCGTCGAAGGCCAAGGTCCAGGCCTGGCTGGCCGCGTCCAGGTTATCGGCGAACGTCTGGTACAACCCCGCCAGTTCCACGTGCAGGCGTTCGATGCGCATCTGGGTCGCACGCGCAGTGCCCACCCCGGCCAATCGCGCGGCGCGCAGGGCGTGATTCAATGCCGCCTGCTGGGTCGAATCGAATTCGAGGGCCTGCGGGCTTTGCTGCAGCAGTTGCAAGGCGGCCTGCACCGTGCGGTTGTGTTTGATGGCCGACTCATAGGCCCGTACCCGCTCGCGGCATTTCGCATAAGCCTCGATCACCGCCAGATGGTGATGGCGACTGAGCAACTGCTCGGGTTGCAGCACCGCCAGCAAGCGCTGATGCATGTCTTCCAATGGCTTGACCAAGCCTTCCCACGTGGGTGATTCGAGCTGCTCGGGGAGTAGTTGCGCTAGCTGACGCAAGTTGCTCTCGATCACATGGGTGATGGCCGGCTCGACGTGTTCGGCCTTGATGAGGTGATAGGGGACTATCTCGTGGTTGCCCAGCAAGGGGTTGTCGGCAAGAAGCGCGGGGAGTACCGACGAGGGTGCGGTGGTCATGTTCGATTCCTTGAGTGACGCCTGAGTGGCGAGCCAGTCTAGGAAGGCGAACAACCTGTGAAGTGGTAGCCGGCTATTGCCGTCGACCTGCCCTTGCGGCAAGTCGACGGCAAGCCTGGCTCAAGGTTTCTTGAGCTTGGGGTTGGGGAAGAACTGCACCGGTTGCGAGGTGGGCCGGGCGACCTTGACGGCCACCTTGTTGACCCGCGTGCCCAGTTCGCTGGGCACCGACTGGCCCTGCGCATTGAGCGTGTCGCTGTAACCACAGGCCACGCACTCACGATGGGGGACCTCGTCGACGCTCCACATCATCAGCTTGTCCGGCTCGCTGCAGGCCGGGCAGACGGCCCCGGCGATGAAGCGTTTCTTGGTGATCATGCCGCCGCTTCCTCGCTCAGACCGCTATGGCGCAGCAGGGCATCGATGGACGGCTCGCGACCGCGGAAGTCGACGAACAACACCATCGGAGCCTGCGATCCGCCACGCGCCAGAATGGCTTCGCGGAAGGCGCGACCGGTGTCGGCATTGAGCACACCGTCTTCCTCGAACTTGCTGAACGCATCGGCCGACAGCACTTCAGCCCACTTGTAGCTGTAATAGCCTGCCGCGTAGCCACCGGCGAAGATGTGCGCGAAGCTGTTGGGAAAGCGGTTGTAGGCCGGCGGACGCATGACCGAAACCTCGTCACGCACACCGTCCAGCACTTCCATCACGCTGCGGCCATCGCCATGGGAGGCATGCAGCTCGAAGTCGAACAGCGAGAACTCGATCTGGCGGACCATCATCAGGCCAGACTGGAAGTTTTTCGCCGCCAGCATCTTTTCCAGCAGGTCCTGAGGCAGCGGCTCGCCGGTTTCGTAGTGACCCGAGATCAAGGCCAGGCCTTCGGGCTCCCAGCACCAGTTTTCCATGAACTGGCTGGGCAGCTCGACCGCATCCCACGCCACGCCGTTGATACCCGACACGCCGACGTGCTCGACCCGCGTCAGCAAGTGGTGCAGGCCGTGGCCGAATTCGTGGAACAGCGTGGTGACTTCGTCGTGAGTCAGCAGCGCCGGCTTGCCGGCATCGGCCGGGGTGAAGTTGCACACCAGGTTGGCCACCGGGCTCTGCAGCTCGCCATTCTCGGTGCGACGGCGGTCGCGGGCGCCGTCCATCCAGGCGCCGCCACGCTTGTTGGCGCGGGCGTAGAGGTCGAAGAAGAAGCGGCCCACGTGCTGGCCGTTTTCCTTGATCTCGAACAGGCGCACGTCAGGGTGCCAGGTGTCGAAACCTTTCTGCTCGGCGATCTCGATACCGTACAAGCGCTGCACAATGGCGAACAGGCCGCCCAGTACCTTGTCGATCGGGAAGTAGGCGCGCAGTGCTTCCTGAGAAACGCTGTAGCGCTGCTCACGCAGTTTTTCCCCGTAGAAACCGCTGTCCCAGCTTTGCAGGTCGGCACAGCCCTGTTCGGCGGCATAGGCGCGCAGCTGCTCCAGGTCCTGGGCCGCGAACGGCTTGCTGCGCTGGGCCAGGTCACGCAGGAAGGTCAGCACCTGATCGGTCGACTCGGCCATCTTGGTGGCCAGGCTCAGTTCCGAATAACTGGCATAGCCCAACAGCTCGGCCAATTCCTGCCGCAGGTCGAGGATCTCGCGCATCACCGGGCCGTTGTCGTTCTGGCCGGCATTGGGGCCCTGGTCCGAGGCGCGGGTGCAATAGGCTGCGTAGACTTCTTCACGCAGGGCGCGGTCGTGAGCGTAGGTCATGACGGCGTAATAGCTGGGGAACTCCAGGCTGATCAGCCAGCCGTCCAGACCCTTGGCCTGGGCTGCGGCCGCCATTTGCGCCTTGGCCGAATCGGTCAGCCCGGCCAGGGCCGCTTCGTCGGTGACGTGCTTGGTCCAGGCCTGGGTGGCGTCGAGCAATTGGTTGGAGAAACGGCTACCCAGCTCCGACAGCTTGCTCTGCACCTGGGCGTAGCGCTGCTGCTGATCCACCGGCAGATCGATACCGGACAGGCGGAAGTCACGCAGCGAATGCTCCAGAATGGTCTTCTGGGCTACGTCGAAGCCCGCGGCTTCAGGACTGTTGGCCAGGGTTTCGAAGGCCTGGAACAGCTCGCGGTTCTGACCCAATTCGGTGGAGTAGGCACTGAGCGCCGGCAGGCAGGCCTCATAGGCCTGGCGCAGTTCGGCGCTGTTGCACACGGCGTTGAGGTGGCTGACCGGGCTCCAGGCAGCGCCCAGGCGGTCGTTCAGCTCGTCCATGGCCAGCACCAGGCCGGCCCAGGTAGGCTGGCTGCCCTGGGTTTGCAGAATGTGGGCAATGGCCGCGCGGTTGTCGGCCAGGATCTGTTCAATCGCCGGTTGTACGTGCTCGGCACGGATCGCCGAGAACGGCGGCAGGTCGTAGGACTGCAGAAGGGGATTCGCGCTCACGGTTAAACACCTTGGCTATGAAGAAACACTGGGACATCTTAATTACAATTACGACTCACCGCAGCTATCGACAACACAGAGGATGCCTATCGTGGCCATTCGCAATTTCCAGCAGCATACGCCGCGCCTGGGCGAACGCGCCTTCGTCGACCGCTCGGCGGTGGTGATCGGCGACGTCGAGATCGGCACCGACAGCTCGGTCTGGCCGCTGACCGTGATCCGCGGCGACATGCACCGGATCCGCATCGGCAAACGCACCAGCGTGCAGGATGCCAGCGTGCTGCACATCACCCATGCCGGCCCTTTCAATCCGGACGGTTTCCCGCTGCTGATCGGCGACGATGTCACCATTGGACACAAAGTCATGCTCCACGGCTGCACCCTGGGCAATCGCATCCTGGTCGGCATGGGCAGTACCGTCATGGACGGCGCGGTGGTGGAAGACGACGTGATCATCGGCGCCGGCAGCCTGGTAGCTCCGGGCAAACGCCTGCAGAGCGGCTTTCTGTACGTGGGCAGTCCGGCCAGGCAGGCCCGGCCGCTGACGGACAAGGAACGTGCGTTCTTCACCTATACCGCTGGCAACTACGTGAAGCTCAAGGACCAACACCTGGCCGAAGGCTTCGACAAGGACTGATTCCGTGCACTATCAAAACATTCTGTTCGACCTCGACGGCACCTTGACCGACCCGCGCGAGGGCATCACCCGCTCCATCCAGTATGCCTTGGCCAAGCTGGGCATCGACGAACCCGACCTGCGCAATCTGGAACACTTCATCGGTCCGCCTCTGCTTGAGCAGTTCATGCATGCCTACGGCTTTGACGAGGCCCGCGCCTGGCAGGCGGTGAATTTCTACCGCGAACGCTTCCGCGTCACCGGTCTGTACGAAAACCAGATCTTCGCCGGTGTCATTGCACTGCTCGAAACCCTTCAGGGACAAGGCCGGCATCTGTATATCGCCACTTCAAAACCCTGGGAATTCGCCCGGGAGATCGCCCGGCACTTCGATTTCGCCAGGCACTTCAAGGTCATCTACGGCAGCGAACTGGATGGCACGCGGACCGACAAGGTGCAGCTGATTGCCTACATCGTGGAACAGGAAAAGCTGGACCCTGCCCAGACCTTGATGGTCGGCGACCGTAAGCACGATCTGATCGGTGCCCGCCGCAACGGTCTGGATTGCGCGGCGGTAGGCTATGGTTTCGGTTCGCGGGAGGAATTGGTCCTGGAGAACCCGACGTATCATTTCGACACGTTGCAGGCGCTGCATGAGGCGTTCCTGCAAGGCGCAGGATGAATCGGTAACGATGCGGGCCATGCGTGGCCACTGACCACTCCTACACAAGACTTCTCGCAATCCTGTAGGAGCGGCCAGTGGCCGCGAACAGGCCCGAAAGGGCACTGCAAAACTACCCACCCAACCGCGCCAACTCAGCTCTGCGCTCGTCCATCGGTAACTTGCCCAGTGCCGTCGCCCGATCATAAAAGGCGCGCCAATCGCCAGCGACCTGCCGGAACAAACCCGCGAACGCCGGCACCCACTGGTCGTACAGGCCAAACGGCAGCAGCTTGGCATTGTTCATCGGCCCGTTGATCCAGGCATCGAAACGCCTGTCTCCCTGCCAAGGCCCATCACGCAGCTGGCGATACTCACGACGCAAACGCTCGAACTCGGCAGCCTTGCCCGTGCGCAGGGCCTGCGCTGATAACGGTTGGGCGTACAGCGCAGCCAAGCGTTCGCGGGTCGCGAGCACCAATGCGGTGAACTGGTCACGTTGCGCCACCAGCGTGCTTGCCGCCGACGGCAATCCTCGCTGGACACGCCACTGCCGGGTGCCTTCCTGCTCGACGAAGGTGGCGAAGGACTCATTGAATTCGGTGTCGTCTTTCACATACACACGCTGATGCGCCAGCTCATGGAAGATCAGAGTGGCCAGACGCTCGTCGCCCCAACCGAGCATGGTGTTGAGAATCGGATCGT
Organism: Pseudomonas sp. PS01301; assembly: GCF_029960215.1. NCBI lineage: Bacteria > Pseudomonadati > Pseudomonadota > Gammaproteobacteria > Pseudomonadales > Pseudomonadaceae > Pseudomonas > Pseudomonas sp. PS01301. Next base: position 66,724 of record NZ_JASCPM010000005.1, read on the forward strand.
CGAACCAGCCCAGGGTCGAGTAAGCCTCGACGCCCCCGACATACACATCCTGGCCCGCCAGCTTCTGCAACGCCGCTTCACCCCGAGCACCGGACTGACTGTAGTAACCGCGATAAGCCACACACCCGGCAACGGGGAAGCAATGGGTCAACGGCGCCAGGGAAAACTCCGGTGTGGCGAACACGTTCCACACCACCAATGGCCGACCGATGTCGGCGTACAGGCGATAGCTGCGGTTGTCCGGCAGATGCAAGTGCTCGCTGGCGAAGTCGCGGGCCGCCTGGGCACGCTGCAATTGCTCGCGCAGCCGCGGGTCGCGCGACGGATCGGCAAGGATCTGCGCCACCGGCTCGCGTGCCTGCAACAGCTGCCACTGGCCCTGCATCAACTGGCCGTAATAGCCCGCGCTGCTGCAACCGTTGAGCAGGAACAGCAGGCTCAGGGGAACAAACAGGCGCAAACCGCGGTCGAGTGCGGCAAGAATGGAACGACGAACAACAACGAATTCATGCATGTGGTTTTCCATGGCCAGGCCCGCCAGCGAGCAGGTGTTATCGGCGCTGACCCTGCATCTTACGATCCCATGAGGAGAATTCCATGCGCGCATTGATCATTGCCAGCAGCCTGCTGACGCTTGCCGGCTGTGCCGGACTGCCCGACCCGGATCCAAACCAGGCCTGGATCGACCTTGCGGCCGACGATCACAACGCCCTGCACGCGACCCAGGTCGACGAGAAGGAATGGACCGACACGCGTTATTTCGAAGTCGAACCCGGCCGCCATGAGCTGACCGTACGCCTGCAATTTCCGGTAGAGCCAACCAACATCGGTCCGGTGCCCGCACCGCTGTGGCGTAATTGTGAATTGAACGTTACCTACGCAAGCTTCGATGCGGGCCAACGCTATTTCCTGGAAGCGGGCAGCGTCGGCTTCAGCCCTTGGGCCAGACTCTACGACGAGCAGCGCAAGCTGGTCGGCCAGGCCCAACCCGCGGGCTGTCAGAGCACTTGAGCACCGCTCACCCGGTATAACCACTGACGGCGCCGACTCGCGCCGTCGGCACAAAGCTTCTAGACTCGATACTCGTCTTGCCGATGGTTCTCTGCAGCCAAGGAACTCCCATGCGCGCCATGCTCGCCCTGTTGACCTTCGCCACGCTCGCTGGCTGCGCCAACCCGCCGTTGCCCACCGTCGATCCGGGCAAAGCCTGGATCGACATGTTCACCACGACCGGGCGCCTGGTCATGGCGGAAAGTCTGGATGGCCGCAAGCTCAACGATGGGCGCTATTTCCAGGTGAATCCCGGAAGCCATGAGCTTGAAGTGCGGTTTGATTACGAGATGTATGCCGGAGGCGGGCTGGTCAACGACCCGTTCGACCGTACCTGCTACCTGACCGTGCGCTATGACGGTTTCAAGGCTGGCGAGCGCTACCGGTTGGAGGGCAGGGCGATTGCCATGCAAGCCAGTGCGCGGCTATATGATTCGAGCAGGCAGATCGTGGCCGAGGACCGGGCCATTCACTGCATTCCCTGAGCGGCTGCTTGAGCGCCATGGCGTGATTGCACCGCAGCGCAATCAGTCGTCGTTTTTCTGATAGACGATCTTGCGCGTGCCATTGTCGCAGGAGCCCACGACCATATTCGGGTCCTTGGCATCTAGGTTGTCGACAATTTCCAGTGTGTACGATGTGACACCCTGGGCCTGGATCTTGGCCTCGATTTCGGCCTTCAAATCCTCACATGGCTTGGGTGCTGCCAACGCCGTGGTTGCCAACACACTGCACGCCATCGCCAAAATCAATTGCTTCATGACTCGATTCTCCTGATGAGTGGGCAGTGTAAGGCAACCAGGCGCACGCTACCTCAAGATTCCAGGGTGGCGCTCAGGGTGATGTCGGCGTTCAGTACTTTCGATACCGGGCAGCCTTCCTTCGCCTTGTTGGCCAGTTCTTCGAACTTGGACTGATCGATGTTCGGGATCTTGGCCGACATGGTCAGCTTGATGGCGGTGATTGCAAAACCTTCGCCTTCCTTGTCCAGGCTGACTTCGGCGGAAGTCTTGATTTCATCGGGGGTGAAGCCTTCGCCGCCCAGGATCATCGAGAATGCCATGGAGAAACAGCCGGCATGCGCTGCGCCGATCAGCTCTTCCGGATTGGTGCCCGGCTGGCCTTCGAAACGGGTGTTGAAGCCGTAGGGATTGCTTTTCAGAGCGCCGCTCTGAGTGGAAATCTCGCCCTTACCGGTTTTCAGATCGCCTTTCCAGACAGCCGATGCGGTTTTCTTGATGCTCATAAAAGCCTCCATGATGGGCGCGACGGGTTCGCGCGGTGTCATGTGTTCAGAGGGCAGGGCGCTGGGCAAGTTCAGCGCGATTCGGACAGCTGGCTATTGAATCCGGGCAAGATGCCCATACTGACTATTCATAAGAAATAAACATTCGGTAGCAAAGATGCGCGGGGCATCCCACCTGCCACATACCCACAGGATGCCATTGATCATGACCGTTTTGACCGATACGAAATACTCCGTCCTCGACCTTGTGCCCGTACGTGCCGACCATGGCCCGGCACGGTCGCTGCACAATGCCCTGGACCTGGCGCGCCATGCCGAAACCTGGGGCTACAACCGCTTTTGGGTGGCCGAGCACCACAACATGGACGGCATCGCCAGCTCGGCGACCTCCGTGCTGCTGGGCTATCTGGCCGGCGGCACGTCCTCGATCCGCGTGGGCTCGGGCGGGGTGATGTTGCCCAACCATGCGCCGCTGGTGATCGCCGAACAGTTCGGCACGCTGGAAAGTCTGTATCCAGGACGCATCGACCTGGGCCTGGGCCGCGCGCCTGGGTCGGACCAGATGACCGCGCGCGCGCTGCGCCGTGAACGCTCTGGCAGTGCCGACGATTTTCCCGACGACGTTCGCGAGCTGATGGCCTACTTGGGGCCTCGTACTCCTGATCAGAAAGTGATCGCCGTGCCGGGTAGCGGAACCAACGTGCCGATCTGGCTGCTGGGCTCGAGCCTGTTCAGTGCTCAGCTGGCAGGCATGTATGGCCTTCCCTATGCCTTCGCATCGCATTTTGCGCCGCGTTACATGCATGAGGCGATCCGTGTCTATCGCGCCCATTTCCAGCCTTCCGAGGTGTTGGACAAGCCGTATGTGATGCTCGGTGTGCCATTGGTGGCCGCCGACAGCGACGAGCACGCAGACTACCTGGCCACTTCGGTCTACCAGCGCATTCTCAACCTGATGCGTGGCCAGACCCTGGTGCAGCAGCCACCGGTCAAGAGCATGGAAGGGTTGTGGTTGCCCCATGAAAAGGCTGCGGTCGGGGACTTTCTGGGCTTGGCGGTGGTGGGGGGACCGGCGAAGATCCAGGCCAAGCTTGAGGTGTTGCAGGAGCAGACGCAGGCGGACGAACTGATCTTCACGTGCGATCTGTATGAACATGCCGATCGGCTCAGATCCTATGAGCTGTTGGCGCAGGTGATGCAGGGCTGAGCGTGCACTGACCTGAGTTGCTGCGGCGCCTGTTCGCGGCCGCTGACCGCTCCTACAGGGGATTTAATATCCTGCGGGAGCGGGTCATGGCAGCAACGTCATCAGCGCTTGTAGACGATGGCCTTGGTGCCGCCTTCACACGAACCGACAACCTGGAAACCTTCATCCGGAGTGACATTGTCGACCACTTCCAGCGTGTAACCCGACACGCCGTTGGCATCGATCTTCGCGGCGATTTCGCTCTTGAGCTCCTCGCACGGCTTGCCTGCAGCGAACACGCCGCTTGCCACGCTCAACAAACCCACAGCCAACAAAATTCGCTTCATCGCTTGCATCCTTGGTTTGGTACTGCCGCTTTAAGACAAACGGCGGATCGCCTGTGGTCAGGTCGATACGCCGGGAGGGTGTTGTAACTTAACCTATGGCATTCGGCCAGTCGGAAGATTCCGTGTTTTCTGTCAGCTATTTTGAATACGGAAGCCGACTTTCAGCGTGACCTGGAAATGCGCCACCCGGCCATCTTCGATGTGACCACGGGTTTCGGTCACTTCGAACCATTCCATTTTCTCGATGCTCTTGCTCGCTTCGGCCAAAGCATTGTTGATGGCGTCTTCGATGGTGGTGGTCGAGGAACCGACCAGTTCGACTTTCTTGTACGTGTGGTGATCGCTCATGGTGCTCTCCAGTGGATGGACTACGAAAGGTTGTCTACCTGTGTGGGGATTTCTGCGCTAAAAGTTCATACGCACTGCACTTTCATCCTGCCGCGCAGTCGGAATCTACACACGCTATTCATCACAACGAAGGAGAGATACCGATGGCAATTTCGACCCGCAAGGCCTCGCTGCAAAGCATGGAAGCAGAAATCGAAAGTCTGCTGCGCTCCCTGGAAAGCCTGAAGGAAGATTCCACCGAGGAGTCGCGCAAGACCCTCAAAGCGCTGAAGGCCAATGCCGAGACCGCGCTGAGTCACTCGCGCAGCCTGATCAGCGATGCGTACGAAGAAGTGAAGGTCAAGACCAAGGAAACCGGTATCGCTACCCGTGAATACGCTCAAGAGCACCCTTGGGCAGCAGCTGGCGTGGCCGTCGGCGCGCTGGGCCTGATTGCCGCTTACCTGATGTGCAATCGCAGCAACTAATCGACCTGGCGCGCCAGCTCTTGCTTGAGCCATAGCGCCAGTTGTCGGGCGCGCCCATCCGAGGCGCGCCGCGGGACCCAAAGCGCCAGCCGCGCCGGGGTTTGCGTAAAACCCCATGGCGCGGCCAGACGCCCGGCCCGCAGGTCATCGATCACCAGCGGTTCGGGTGCGATGGCAATGCCTAGTCCAGCCACTGCGGCTTCCAGCAGATAATACAAATGCTCGAACCCCTGTCCCAAGGTCAATGCCTCGGGTTCCAGGCCGTTGCGCCGTGCCCAGCTGGGCCAGGCCTGTGGCCGTGATGTCGTGTGCAACAGCGCGTGCTTGAGCAAGTCCTTGGCGGCACAATTCTGCAAGGCCTCGAATCCATGGAAGCGCGGGCTGAGCACCGGTCCGATGCGTTCTTCGGCCAGTTCGAACACGTCCATGTCGGCGGGCCAGGGTGGTTCGGCAAACATCAGCAAGGCGTCCAGGCCAGGACGGCGAGGGTCCAGATCGCCTTCGCCGGCCGATAGGTGCAGGCGCAAGTCCGGCAAGTCGCTGTTCAACCGACCCAGACGCGGGATGAACCAGCGCGCCAGCAGGCTTCCCGAGCAGCCCAGGACGAACGGCGCTTGAGCATGGGCCTGACTCAATTCCGCACAGACCAGACGCAGGCGTTCGAAAGCCTCGGCGCTGGCATCGCGTAGCCGACTGCCGGCATCTGTGAGTTTCAGGCCACGTCCCTGCTTGACGAACAATGCGATGCCCAGATGCTCTTCGAGCAGCTTCAGTTGTCGGCTGACGGCACCGTGGGTCACGCTCAGGGATTCAGCCGCCTTGCTGACGCTGTTGAGGCGGGCAGTGGCTTCGAATGCCTTGAGAGCATTCAGCGGGGGCAGGTCACGGCTCATGGTAATGTGAGAATTCCTGACAGGTTGCCGAGATCTTATCGGTTTTCCTGAGCGGCTGTCATGGGTACAGTAGTGACATCGCCCTTTCATTTCCCCTGGAGCTTCGCATGACCCAGAGCAATCTTCGCAGTGGCCCGGACAGCAACGGCCTGTTCGGCGCCTTCGGCGGCCGATACGTCGCCGAGACCCTGATGCCGCTGGTGCTTGAGCTGGCTCGGGAATACGAAGCGGCCAAGGCCGATCCCGAGTTTCTCGAGCAGGTCGCCTACTTCCAGCGCGACTATATCGGCCGACCCAATCCGTTGTATTTCGCTGAGCGCCTGACCGAACATTGCGGCGGGGCGAAAATCTACTTCAAGCGCGAAGAACTCAACCACACCGGCGCACACAAGGTGAACAACTGCATCGGTCAGGTGCTGCTGGCCAAGCGCATGGGCAAGAAGCGCCTGATCGCCGAAACCGGCGCCGGCATGCACGGCGTGGCCACGGCCACCGTGGCCGCGCGCTTTGGTCTGCCTTGTGTGATCTACATGGGTGCCACCGACATCGAGCGCCAGCAGGCGAACGTGTTTCGCATGAAACTGCTGGGCGCCGAAATCGTACCGGTCACTTCCGGCACCGGCACCTTGAAAGACGCCATGAACGATGCCCTGCGTGACTGGGTCACCAATGTCGACGACACCTTCTACCTGATCGGTACCGTGGCCGGCCCACACCCGTATCCAGCGATGGTGCGCGACTTCCAGTCGATCATCGGCAAGGAAACCCGTGAGCAGATGCAGGAGAAGGAAGGTCGCCTGCCCGACAGCCTCGTTGCCTGCGTCGGCGGTGGTTCCAATGCCATGGGCCTGTTCCACCCCTTCCTGGATGACAGCAGCGTGGAGATCATCGGCGTCGAAGCTGCCGGCCATGGCGTGGATTCGGGCAAGCACGCCGCCAGCCTCAACGGTGGCATTCCCGGTGTACTGCATGGCAATCGCACCTATCTGCTGCAGGACAACGATGGGCAGATCACTGACGCACACTCCATCTCGGCTGGCCTGGACTACCCCGGTATCGGTCCTGAACACGCCTGGTTGCACGAAATCAAGCGCGTGAACTACACCAGCATCACCGATGAAGAGGCGTTGGCTGCGTTCCATGCCACCTGCCGCCTTGAAGGCATCATCCCAGCGCTGGAAACCGCTCACGCCCTGGCCGAAGCCATGAAGCGCGCGCCGACGCTGCCTGCCGATCACCTTATGGTGGTGTGCCTGTCGGGCCGCGGCGACAAGGACATGCAAACCGTGATGAGCCATATGGGCGCCCAGGGCGCGAAGGAGACACTGGCATGAGCCGCCTCGAACAACGCTTTGCCGAACTCAAGGCCGAGGGCCGCGCGGCCCTGGTCACCTTCGTCACCGCTGGCGACCCCGGCTACGACGCTTCGCTGGCAATCCTCAAGGGCCTGCCAGCCGCCGGTGCGGATGTCATCGAGTTGGGCATGCCCTTCACCGATCCGATGGCCGACGGCCTGGCCATTCAGTTGGCGACCCTGCGGGCACTGAACGCCGGTCAGACGCTGGCGAAAACCCTGCAGATGGTTCGTGAGTTCCGCGTCGAAAACAGCACCACGCCCATCGTGCTGATGGGTTATTACAACCCGATTCACCGCTTCGGCGTCGAAGCCTTCGTGGCCGAGGCCAAGGAGGCCGGTGTCGACGGCCTGATCATCGTCGACCTGCCGCCCGAGCATGATGGTGAATTGGCGACCCCGGCACAGGCCTCCGGTATCGACTTCATCCGTCTGACCACGCCAACCACCGACGATGCACGCTTGCCACGGGTGCTGGAGCGCAGCTCCGGCTTCGTCTACTACGTATCGGTGGCCGGCGTGACCGGTGCCGGCTCGGCTACCACCGAGCACGTAGGCGCTGCCATCGAGCGGCTGCGTCGGCATACCGACCTGCCGATCAGCGTCGGTTTCGGCATCCGCACGCCCGACCAGGCCGCCGCCATTGCCCGCTTGGCCGATGGCGTGGTGGTCGGCTCGGCGCTGGTGGACAAGATCGCCCATGCCCAGCACCACGGTCAGGCTGTGGAAGATGTGCTGTCGCTGTGCAGTCAACTGGCGCAGGGCGTACGTAAGGCTCGTGTCAACTGAAGGTAAAGATTCCAATACAGAGGAATTAGCCTCCGGTTCACGGGACTAAACGGCAAGACCAAGGGGGATCGAACCTGTGTTCGGTGCCCCTTTTTGCTGTTTGGCCGTGAAGGAAATCCATGATGAACATGCCAAAAAACCTGATCCTGAGCGTGGGCGCACTGTTGATCGCTTGTGCACCGCTGGTGCAAGCCGCCCCCGGTGGTCCAGGTGGACCGGATGAGCAGCGTCAAGGGCGCCAGGAACAATCCCATCAGCGGCAGGGCGGACCCGATCGGCCTGATCATGACGAGCGCGGTCCAGGCAACCGTGGCCCAGGCAACCCAGGTGGCGGCATCGCGCGCGGTGGTCCACCCCAGGATTTCGGCCCCGTACGCCAGACCATTCAGGATCACCGCGACGTCTTCCGGCCCGGCACCCCACCTCCCGCCAGTATCCGCGCCATCAAGGGACAACCCCTGCCTCGCGGCTACGGTGCCCGCCTCGACGGTCCCGCGCTGAAGCACCTACCACGTTACGAAGGCTACGAATGGCGCCGCATGGGCACGGATGTGGTGCTGATCGCCATTGGTACCGGGATCGTTTATGAGGTATTGCAGGGGGTGTTGAACTGATCAACCATCTAGAGATGCACTGCCTGTCCCGAATCAGAAGCGCTATAGCTCGGAGTCGCCCAAGCGTTTACGCACCCCATCTCACTGGCAAAAAAATCCATGGATGACCAATTCGACAGGTCTGAAACAGGCTCGAGATAGTCGAAACCGTAAACAAGCGTGATATTGCCCCAACAGCCGCTCACTTTTTCGACGTTGCGATCCGGCTGCTGGAAATGGGTTTCGCTGATTACCGTACATACAATCCGGTTCGAGGCGTGTTGAGCAGAAACGCATTCGCCTTTCATGCCTTTGAAAAACGCTACCAGTGATGCATGGTCCAACGGTCGAAATGCCCGAGCGCCTATGGATCTACCTTCATCAAGACGAAGGGAAGGCGAGTGATCATCTGGCATCATGCGGATGATCGTATAGGTGAAGATATCGATTGGGGCAGGCGGCTGATAATCTTGAGGGATGGGTAGATAACATCCTGAAACGGCGGTAGATACAACGGCGACTGCTATGGCACGGCGCATGTCGATGCATTCCTGATCGGCGGGACATGCAGGTTAGCCAGTCGACCGATTGTGCAGTAGCAGCCGTTTCCCAAGTGAATGTGAGATATCCCCTCTACCGCCGGCTCTGCTCCTCCATCACCCAATCCACGAACCGTTGCACCATTTGTCCACGGCGTTTGCGTTGCGGCACCACCACGAAATAGCCCAACGCCGATGTGGCGGCGCCTTCGAAAGGGCGGCAGAGCAGTTGCTGCTCCAGCAATGCGTCCACCAGGTGACGCCAGCCGATGGCAACGCCTTGCCCGGCAATCGCGGCCTGGATGAGCAGCGTGTAGTTGTCGAAGCGCAATTGCCCCGGCGCTGGGGCACTGGGGATGTGCAAGGCGCGGAACAGGCCGCTCCAATCGAACCACTGACAGCTGCTTTCACCGCGCAGGTGCAGCAGCGGCCATTCGAGCAATGCATCAGGGCCGAGCGGTAGCGTTCGATCGTCCAACAGGCGCGGGCTGCAGACCGGGAAGACTTCTTCGTTGAACAACCAGTGACTTTCACCCTGACGGAAACGGCCATCGCCGAACAGGACTGCCACGTCAATGTTCGGGCCGAGCATGGCGTGGCTGCGTTCGCTGGTGACCAGGCTGACATCGACCTGTGGATAACGCTGATGGAAGCGATGCAGGCGGGGCATGAGCCAATAGGCGGCGAACGCGAAGTCGGTGGAGACCTGAAGCACTTCGTGCTGGGTCTGGGTGGTGATCAAGCCCAGACAGTCGTCGATGCTGCGCAGCCCTCCCTGTACCGCCTCGAACAGGGTGTAGCCTGCGTCGGTCAGCTCGATGCCTCGGTAGATACGATCGAACAGGCGGATGGCCAGTTGTTCCTCGAGCCGTTTGATCTGCTGGCTGACGGCAGGTTGCGTCGTACCCAACTCGGCGGCGGCAGCCGTGAAACTGCGCAGCCTGGCGGCGGCCTCGAAGGCCCGCAACAGGTCAAGGGAAAGCTCTCCGAGGCTTGCCAACATAAGCGCTACTTATCCTAGGTATTGTTCTGCGTGGGCTTTACCAGGCCACAGCCGCACCGCATGGTGAACGGTAGAAACTTCGCATTAATCTCCACTATGGAATGCCCTGAGCCGATGAAGCGCAAGAACATTCTTTTCATCATGGTCGATCAGATGGCCGCCCCTCTGTTGCCGATCTACGCGGCGTCTCCCATCAAGCTGCCGAACATCAGCCGCCTGGCCGAAACCGGCGTGGTGTTCGATGCCGCCTACTGCAACAGCCCGCTGTGCGCGCCGTCGCGTTTCACCTTGGTCAGTGGGCAGTTGCCGAGCAAGATCGGCGCCTACGACAACGCTGCCGACTTTGCCGCCGACGTGCCCACCTACGCCCACTATCTGCGCCGCCTGGGTTATCGCACGGCGCTGTCGGGGAAGATGCATTTCTGCGGCCCTGACCAACTGCACGGTTACGAGGAACGCCTGACTAGCGATATCTATCCCGCCGACTATGGCTGGGCCGTCAACTGGGACGAACCCGACGTGCGCCCCAGCTGGTATCACAACATGTCCTCGGTGCTGCAGGCTGGCCCCTGTTTGCGCACCAACCAGCTGGATTTCGATGAAGAAGTGGTGTTCAAGGCCCAGCAGTACCTGTTCGATCACATTCGCGAAGACGGTGACCGGCCTTTCTGTCTGACGGTGTCGATGACCCACCCGCACGATCCCTACACCATTCCCAAGCCGTTCTGGGACCTGTACCGCGATGAAGACATTCCCCTGCCGCAGAACGTGCCGAGCCAGACCGAACTGGACCCGCATTCGCAACGCCTGCTCAAGGTCTATGACCTGTGGGACAAACCCTTGCCTGTGGATAAGATCCGCGACGCACGACGCGCCTATTTCGGCGCGTGCAGCTACATCGATCACAATGTCGGCAAGCTGATGCAGACCCTGGAAGAAACCGGGCTGGCAAACGACACCATCATCGTCTTTTCCGGTGATCACGGCGACATGCTTGGCGAGCGTGGGCTCTGGTACAAGATGCATTGGTTCGAGATGTCAGCGCGAGTGCCGCTGCTGGTCTGCGCCCCTGGCCAGTTCCAGCCGGGGCGCGTACAGGCGGCTGTTTCCACCGCCGACCTGCTGCCCACCTTCGTCGAGCTGGCCGGCGGCGAACTCGAGCCCGGCCTGCCTCTGGATGGCCGTTCGCTGGTTTCCCACCTGCAGGGTGAAGGCGGCCACGACGAGGCGTTCGGCGAGTACATGGCCGAAGGCACCAACAGTCCGCTGATGATGATCCGCCGCGGGGCGATGAAATTCATCTACAGCGAGCAAGACCCCTGCCTGCTCTACGACGTGGACACCGACCCACACGAACGCGAAGACCTGAGCCAGTCACCCTCGCACCGGGCACTGTTCGAGGCTTTTCTGAGTGAAGCCCGCCGTAAATGGGACATGCCGGCGATACACCAACAGGTGCTCGCCAGCCAGCGCCGCCGTCGTTTCGTGGCCAGTGCATTGACCCAGGGCACGCTGAAGAGCTGGGATCACCAGCCGCTGGTGGACGCCAGTCAGCAATACATGCGCAACCACATCGACCTCGACGACCTGGAGCGCAAGGCACGTTATCCACAACCCTGCCCATTACATCAGACGCTTTGAGGGGAAGTCCGCATGAAGGTCACCATGAAGATATCCACAGCCCTGGCAGCCAGCTGGTTGGCGGTTGCCGGCTGGCCGGCGTTCGCCGATGAACCGCTGTCTGACCCACAAAGTTGCGCCACCGTGAAGATGGCCGACCCGGGCTGGAGCGACATCGCCGCCACCAATGCGCTGGCTAGCCTGGTGTTGGAGGGCATGGGCTACAAGCCCAAGATCGACACCCTGGCCGTGCCCATCATTTTCGGCGGCTTGAAGGATGGGCAGGTGGATGTCTTCCTTGGCAACTGGATGCCGGCTCAACAGGGTTTCTACGACAAGTTCGTCGCCAACGGCGATGTGGTGCAGTACGCCAAGAACCTGGACGGTACCGAGTTCACCCTGGCCGTTCCCGATTATGTCTACGACGCCGGAGTGAAGGATTTCGCCGACCTGGACAAGCATGCCGATCAGTTCGGCAAGAAGATCTACGGCATTGGTTCGGGGGCACCGGCCAACCTGTCACTGGCCGAGATCATCAAGAAAGACGAATTCGGTTTGGGTGACTGGAAGCTGGTGGAGTCCAGCGAGCAGGCCATGTTGGCCGAGGTCAATCGCAACGTGAAGAAGAAGGCGTTCGTGGTCTTCCTCGGTTGGACGCCGCACCCGATGAACGTGCAGATCAAGCTCAAATACCTCACGGGCGGCGAGAAGTATTTCGGCTCCACCGGGACCGTGCACACGTTGACCCGCAAGGGTTATGCCCAGAGCTGCCCGAACACCGCCAAGCTGCTCAGCAACTTGGTGTTCACCCAGGAGATGGAAAACGGGATCATGGCCGATGTGGCCAACAGCAAGAAGACCAGCGCTCAGGCGGCGCATGCCTGGCTGAAAGCCAATCCGGCGGTGCTGGAGAAGTGGCTGGACGGGGTGAAGACACTGGATGGCAAGGATGCGCTGCCGGTGGTGCGGGCGAAGCTTTGATTTTTACGGGCTTGATGGTGGTGGGTGTCAGTGATGGCCTCTTCGCGGGCAGAGCCCGCTCCCACATGGATACCGCGTTGAGCACTGGATCTCTGTGGGAGCGGGGCGGGCGGCGAGCTCTCTGCCCGCGAAGAGGCCTTCACTGACACCCCTTCAATCGACTCAACCCGCCGCCATCTCCCGCCGCAACTGGCTCAGCACCGGCGCTGTATCCACCGCCACGCCCCGCCAGTAGGTGAAGGCTTCCGCCGCCTGCTCGACCAGCATGCCGAAACCATCCAGCGACAGCCGCGCACCGTGTTCGCTGGCCCAGCGACAGAACGGCGTCGGTTCCTTGCCGTACATCATGTCGTAGCAGACCGTGACACCGGGTTCGATCAAGCTGCTGGCAATGGGCGGCAGATCGCCTGCCAGGCTCGCCGACGTGGCATTGATGATGATATCCACAGGCTCTTCCAGCCAATCGAAGCCACTGGCCGCAACCGGGCCCAGATCAGCGAACAGCCGCGCCAGCTGTTCGGCTTTCTCGACCGTACGGTTGGCGATCACCAGCGACAGCGGCTGCTGTTCGAGCAGCGGCTCGATCACCCCTCGCACCGCACCGCCGGCACCCAGCAACAGAATGCGCTTGCCTTGCAAGGTCACACCGGCGTTGTCGACCAGATCGCGCACCAACCCCACGCCATCGGTGTTGTCGCCACGCAGGCCGCCATCGGGCAGACGGCTGAGCATGTTCACCGCGCCGGCACGCTGCGCGCGTGGGGTCAGCACGCTGCACAGGCTGAAGGCCTGCTCCTTGAACGGCACGGTGACGTTGGCGCCCAGGCCTTCCTTGAAAAAGCCCAGGGCACAGTCGGTGAAGCCATCGATGGGCGCCAGCAGCGTGCTGTAGTCCAACGCCTGGCCGGTCTGCTCGGCAAACAATCGGTGAATGGCCGGTGACTTGCTGTGACCCACCGGGTTGCCGAAAACCACATAACTGTCCATGCGAAACGGTTCCTGAATCAAAGGGCGGAGGCTTGTGCCAGCCAGTCGCGGTCCTGGAGGAAATAATCGGTCAACCGCGCTTCTTCGCTACCAGGCGCAGCCTTCCAGTCATAGCCCCAGCGCACCTGCGGCGGTAGCGACATCAGGATCGACTCCGTGCGGCCTCCCGACTGCAGACCGAACAGCGTACCGCGGTCGTAGACCAGGTTGAACTCGACGTAGCGGCCGCGGCGGAATTCCTGGAATTCACGCTGCTGCGCGGTGTAGGCCATGGCCTTGCGACGCTGCACGATGGGCAAATAGGCGTCGATGAAGGCATCGCCGATGGCGCGCATGAAAGCGAAGCTGGTGTCGAAATCCCATTCGTTCAAGTCATCGAAGAACAGGCCGCCCACACCGCGCGGCTCGCCGCGGTGCTTGAGATGGAAATAGCGATCGCACCAGGCCTTGTAGCGTGGATAGACATCGGCGCCAAAGGGCTCGCAGGCCTGCTGGGCGACGCGGTGCCAGTGGATGCAGTCTTCCTCGTGGGCATAGTAGGGCGTCAGGTCGAAACCACCACCGAACCACCAGACCGCCTCTTCGCCTTCCTTTTCGGCGATGAAGAAGCGCACGTTGGCGTGGGACGTGGGCACATGCGGGTTGTGCGGGTGAATCACCAGGGACACGCCCAGCGCCTCGAAACCACGGCCGGCCAGTTCCGGGCGATGGGCGCTGGCCGAGGGCGGCAGGCCGGTGCCGAACACGTGGGAAAAATTGACCCCGCCTTTTTCGATCAACTCACCGTCGGCAATCACCCGGGTACGACCGCCGCCGCCCGCAGGACGCGTCCAGGCATCTTCGACGAACTGCGCGCCGCCGTCTTCGGCCTGCAAGGCGTGGCAGATTCGGTCCTGCAGATCGAGCAGATAGGCTTTTACGGCCTCGGTGCGGGTAGTCATGGCATCACCTTGGAGAAGGGCAAATACCGCCAGCGGCCTGCGTGCACGCCTGACCGGCGATCAAGTCGGCGCGTAGCATAGCATCGCTCACCGCCTGCGGCAGTTGACGCCGATCAAGCAAAGGCGTCCGATAGGCCTTCGCCCAACGACAGCAGGAGTGAACAGATGGCAAAGCGTATCCAGTTCGGTTCCACCGGCGGCCCGGAAGTCCTCGAGTTCGTCGACTTCGAGCCCAGGCAACCGGGCCCGCAGGAGATTCGCGTAAGCAATCACGCCGTGGGCGTGAACTACATCGACAACTATTTCCGCAGCGGCCTGTACCCGACGCCACAACTGCCATCGGGCCTGGGCACCGAGGCGGCCGGCGTGGTGGAGGCAGTGGGCAGCGAGGTGGACGGTTTCAAGGTCGGCGATCGTGTGGCCTACGCAGGCGGTCCCCTGGGCGCCTACAGCGACCTGCACGTGTTGCCTGCGGCCATGGCCGTGCACCTGCCGCAAGCGATCACTTTCGAGCAGGCCGCTGCAGTGATGCTCAAGGGCCTGACCGTTCAATACCTGTTGCGCCAGACCTACAAGGTCGAAGCCGGAGAAACCATTCTGTTCCACGCGGCCGCCGGTGGCGTGGGTTCGCTCGCCTGCCAATGGGCAGCGGCGTTGGGCGTGAAGCTGATCGGTACCGTCAGCTCGCCCGCCAAGGCCGAGCGAGCCAAGGCACTGGGGGCCTGGGAAGTGATCGACTACAGCCACGAGGATGTGGCCAAGCGAGTTTTGGAGTTGACCGACGGCAAGAAATGCCCGGTGGTCTACGATGGCGTGGGCAAGGACACCTGGGAAACCTCGCTGGACTGCCTCCAGCCACGTGGCCTGATGGTCAGCTTCGGCAACGCCTCCGGCGCGGTCAGTGGCGTCAACCTGGGGATCCTGTCGCAGAAGGGCTCGCTGTACGTCACCCGGCCAACCCTTGCCAGCTACGCGGTGCCCGGTGCGGTACAGGGCATGGCCGACGAACTGTTCGAGGTGATCGCCAGCGGCAAGCTCAAGGTCGACGTCAGCCAGCAGTACCCGTTGAGCGATGCGGCGAAGGCACAAACGGCCCTCGCCGCACGCGAGACGGTGGGCTCGACCATCCTGCTGCCGTGAAGACGGGGAGGGAGCCGCACGCTGACGGCTCTCTCGCCATATTTTTTAGGGCAAGAGTCAGGTCCAGAGTCAGGGCCTGATCACCTCGCCGGTGACCAGGTCACGGATCACGCTCGGACTTTTCCGCCCGCCCAGCGCGCCCCCCAGCACCAGGTCCACTTCGCCCCGGAAGTATTGCTCCACGCGCAGGCGGCTGCGGGCAGCCGGACGGCCCTGGCGATTGGCCGAGGTCGACACCAGCGGCCCTACCAGCGCACACAGCTCGCGCACCTGCGGGTGATCGCTCACGCGCAGGGCCACGGAGTCGTGAATGCCGGTGATCCACTCGGGCAACAGGTCCTGATGAGGCACCAGCCAGGTATTCGGGCCGGGCCAGGTGCTGGCCATCCGATCGATCCAGTCCTCGGGGAAGTCCTCGAACAGGAAGTCGAACTGACGAATGTTGTCGGCGACCAGTATCAGACCCTTGTCGACCGAGCGCTCCTTGATGGCGAGCAAGCGGTAGACCGCCTCTTCGTCCCACGGATCGCAACCCAGCCCCCAGACAGCTTCGGTCGGGTAGGCGATCACCGCGCCCGCTCGGATCTCGCGCGCCGCTTGTTGCACACGCCAACTGCTCACCATCTGCTGTCACTCCCATTGGAAACTGCCGCCAGTGTACTTAGCTGGCACGTGCAAACCAACGCCCCGCCTGACTGATCACACGCCCCTGCAGTTCCAGCTCGGTGAGTTGCGCCATCACCCGGGGCAATGGCCAGCCGAGGGCTGCGGCCAAACCTTCAGTGGTATGCGCCGCTGCCACCAACGCGCTCAGCAGCGGATCTTGCGATCGTTGCGGTGCTGGCGACGAGGCTGGCGGCAGGCGCTGCCAACCCTGCAAGCCTTCGAGGATGTGATCGATGGTCTCGACCAACTGCGCACCGTCGCGGATCAACTGATGACAACCGCGGGCGCCAGGATGATGAATCGAGCCTGGCAGTGCCCACACTTCGCGACCATGCTCGGCGGCAAGACGCGCAGTGATCAGCGACCCGCTGGCCGGACTCGCTTCGATGACCAGCACGCCCAGCGACAAGCCGCTGATGATCCGGTTGCGCCGGGGAAAATTGCCGGGCTGTGCCTGGGCCTGCAGGGGAAACTCGGAAACCAGCGCGCCACGGGCCTCGACGATGGCCTGCGCCAAGGCACGGTGCTTCTGTGGATAAAGTTTTTCCAGCCCGGTGCCCAAGACCGCGATGGTATGTCCACCCACGTCCAGTGCACCTTGGTGGGCAGCACCGTCCACACCCAGGGCGAGACCGCTGGTGATCGTGAATCCCGCACCTGCCAGGCTGCGAGCGAAGGCCCGGGCATTGTCCAATCCGGGCGGCGAGGCGCGGCGACTGCCAACCACGGCGATCTGCGGCCGCTCCAGTACGCCGGGGTCCCCGCGCACGAACAGCAGCGGCGGTGGATCGGCGATCTCCTTGAGCAGGGCCGGGTAGTCGGGCTGGTCCCACATCAGCAAATGCTGGTCCGCACGCTCTAGCCAGGCCATCGCAGCCGCAGCGGATTGATGAATGCCGGGGTCGCGGCGGGCCTGGGCGCTGGCGTCGCTGCAACCTGCACCGCGCCATTGCACGGCCGAGGCATCGAGCGCCGAACGCGCACAGCCGAAGTGCGCAACGAGCTTGTGAAAGCGTTGCGAGCCAATGTCGGGGAGTAGTTGCAAGCGCAGACGCGCTTCGAGTTCGGAACAGGTGTGGGTGTTGCTTTCGAAAAGCGGCATCCGATCATCCTTGAATCGGCAGGCTCGCAAGCAGCTGGACAAGCTGTGGATAACTCTGTGCACAAAAGTATCGGAATGCGCCTGGGCACGATCCTCTCGTACCCAGGCGCCAGGTGCGGCTACGGGTTGCCTACCTTGTCCATCACTGCCAACGAGCGGTTGGCGTTGAGGATCAAACCATAGCTCAGCTTTTCATAAGTGCGGAACACCATGAGCAGACCGGAACGCTCGTCCGGGACCTTGATCTGCTCGCCAGTGATACGATCGCGCACTGTCTCGCCGGTCTTGTAGACCGCCAGAACGTTGCCTTCGCGCAGCCCGTCGCGCGTTCCGCGGTTCAAGGTGACCACGTCGTACTTGCCGATCTGTGTAACACCTCGTGGCACATCAATGATCACACCATGGATGTCCGACTGCGGCGCGCTGGGAAAAAATGTTGAATTGACCGCACGCTGTTCATCGCTGAACAGCCGATCGCCCAGGCGAACTTCTTCGCGCGAGCGCTGCAGGACCAGGGTAGAAATGTCACCTTCGGTCGCGACGATTTCGCCACCACCGATATTGTCGGCGTTGATGCCCAGAAACTCCTGGGTATCGGGATCCGTGTAGGCCTTGCCCTGGCGGAAGATGCCATAGACCGACTGCGCCGGATCGAACGATCCGCGAGCGTAGATGCGGTCGCCCATGCCACTGAGCACCCGCTCGGCATTGCCGGCGACGATGTAGGGTGCGGCGTTGAAATCTTCGACCGAATCCATGATGCGGTTGGTCAGCAGAAAGCTGTTGATCGATTCCAGCGGTATGCTGGGAATGGCTTCGGCCATCGGTGTGGTGCGCACCTTGGGCGAGAGCTTGATGGTGCCGCGCGAGGCGCCGCGCTCGAGCATCAGTTGCGGCTGGCCATCGACGAAGCCCAGCACCAGCGAGTCGCCGGGGTAGATCAGGTCGGGGTTGGCAATCTGCGGATTGGCGTGCCAGAGCTGCGGCCACTGCCACGGCTGGCGCAGAAACTTGCCGGAAATGTCCCACAATGTGTCGCCACGGACCACGGTGTAGCGCTGTGGGTAGCCGTCCCTGAGCTGCACCTGCGCCTGCGTCAGGCCGGACATTGCCAGCAGTAGCAGGGCGAGTAGTGATTTCCTCATGCCGTGAATCCCTTTATCATGTCTGTTCACGCGAAATAACGACTTTACCTCACAGTGCAGCACATACGCATATGGCTATTTTAAACATCCTCGAATTTCCAGACCCGCGCCTGCGTACCGTCGCCAAGCCGGTCACGGTGGTGGACGACAGCGTTCGCCAGCTCATCGATGACATGTTTGAAACCATGTACGACGCGCCGGGCATCGGTTTGGCCGCTACCCAGATCAATGTGCACAAGCGCATCGTGGTCATGGACCTGTCCGAAGATCGCAGCGAACCGCGGGTGTTCATCAACCCCGAGTTCGAGTCGTTGACCGACGAGATGGACCAGTACCAGGAAGGCTGCCTGTCGGTGCCCGGCTTCTACGAGAATGTCGATCGTCCGCAGAAGGTCAAGGTCACGGCGCTGGATCGCGACGGCAAGCCCTACGAACTGATCGCCGAAGGCCTGCTGGCCGTGTGCATCCAGCACGAGTGCGACCACCTCAACGGCAAGCTGTTCGTCGACTACCTGTCCAATCTCAAGCGCGACCGGATCAAGAAGAAGCTGGAAAAACTGCACAAGCAGCAAGCCTGATTCCGGTGCCCCTGTAGGAGCGGTCAATAGCCGCGAACAACGCACCTCGGTGCGTCAGGAAGGGCCCTTTCGCGGCTGCCAGCCGCTCCTACAAAGGGTTGCGGCCCACCTCCAACAGCGAGAACTCCATGCGCATCGTCTTCGCGGGCACTCCCGAGTTTGCCGCCGAACACCTCAAGGCCCTGCTGGCCACCTCCCACGATATCGTCGCCGTGTACACCCAGCCGGATCGCCCGGCGGGACGCGGGCAGAAACTCATGCAAAGCCCGGTCAAGCAACTGGCCCTGGAGCACGGCATCCCTGTGCTCCAGCCAGCGACGCTGCGTGACCCGCAGGCACAGGCCAAGCTGCGTGAACTGGCTCCGGACCTCATGGTGGTGGTCGCCTACGGGCTTATCCTGCCGCAGGCGGTGCTGGATATTCCGCCGCTGGGCTGCATGAACAGTCATGCTTCGCTGCTGCCACGCTGGCGCGGTGCAGCGCCGATCCAGCGGGCGGTGCAGGCTGGCGATGCGCAGAGCGGCGTCACCGTGATGCGCATGGAGGCCGGTCTCGATACGGGCCCCATGCTGCTCAAGGTCAGCACCCCGATCGATGCCCACGATACCGGCGGCAGCCTGCACGACCGTTTGGCGCAGCTTGGCCCGCCGGCCGTGGTCCAGGCCATTTCCGGCTTGGCTGCGGGCTCCCTGCCGGGCGAAACCCAGGACGACAGCCTGGCCAACTACGCGCACAAGCTGGACAAGAACGAAGCACGCATCGACTGGAGCCAGCCGGCCGAAGTGCTGGAACGCCTGGTACGGGCGTTTTTCCCCTGGCCGATCTGCCACAGCACCTTGAACGGCGAGGCCCTGAAGGTGCTGGCGGCCGAGTTGGCCGAGGGCAGCGGTCAGCCGGGTGAAATCCTTCAGGTCGACAAGGACGGGCTGACCGTCGCCTGCGGTGTGCAAGCACTGCGCCTGACCCGCCTGCAGTTGCCGGGCGGCAAGCCACTCAACTTCAGTGACCTGTTCAACAGCCGCCGCGATCGCTTCGTGGTCGGCACGGTGCTGGGCCAATGAACCCGCGTCTGGCGGCGGCCCGCGCGCTCGCGGCAGTGCTCAACGGCAAGGCCTCGCTCAACAGCTCCCTGCCCAAGGAATTGGACAAGGTCGAAGCGCGGGACCGTGGCCTGGTTCAGGACCTGGCGTTCGGCACGGCACGCTGGCAGCCCCGTCTCGACGCACTGGCCGAGCGGCTGCTGCAAAAGCCCTTCAAGGCCGCCGATGCCGATGTGCATGCCCTGCTGCTGGTGGGCCTCTACCAGCTGCTGTACACCCGCGTGCCGGCCCATGCCGCGATCGGCGAAACCGTCGGCTGCGCCGACAAGCTGAAGAAACCCTGGGCCAAGGCATTGCTCAACGCCGTGCTGCGACGCGCCCAACGCGAGAGTGACGCCATTCTGGCCGAACTCGAACGCGATCCGGTAGTACGCACCGCCCACCCGCGCTGGCTGCAGAAATCGCTCAAAGCTTTCTGGCCAGAGCAGTGGGAAGCCATTTGCGCTGCCAATAACGCCCATCCGCCGATGATCCTGCGGGTCAACCGCCGCCATCACGACCGTGATGCCTACCTGGGCCTGCTGGCCGAGCAGGGCGTGGCCGCGCAGGCCTGTGTCCACAGCCGCGATGGCATTGTTCTTTCAGGAGCCTGCGATGTACGCGGGCTGCCCGGTTTCAGCGAAGGCTGGGTCAGCGTGCAGGATGAAGCCGCGCAGTTGGCCGCCGAGCTACTCGACCTGGCCTCCGGCCAACGCGTGCTCGATGCCTGCTGCGCGCCAGGTGGCAAGACATGCCATATCCTGGAAGCCGAACCGGCCCTGGCTGAGGTTGTGGGAATCGATCTCGAAGCGAAACGCCTGGTCCGGGTGCGCGAGAACCTGCAGCGTCTGGGGTTGCAGGCTCATTTGATCGCCGCCGATGGCCGCGATACCTCAGCCTGGTGGGACGGCAAGCCGTTCCAACGCATCCTGCTCGACGCACCCTGTTCGGCCACCGGCGTGATCCGCCGTCATCCCGACATCAAGCTGACCCGCCAACCCGACGACATCCATGCCTTGGCCGTGCTGCAAGGCCAGCTGCTCGACGCCATGTGGCCGACCCTGGAGGTTGGCGGTGTGTTGCTCTATGCCACGTGCTCGACCTTGCCCACGGAAAATACCGAGGTCATCGAAGCGTTCCTCGCTCGCACGCCCGGCGCCCGCGAACTGGACCTGGCCACGTCCGCCGGGATCAAGCAGGCCCATGGCCGCCAATTGCTGGCGCAAGAGGGCGGTCACGATGGCTTTTACTACGCCAAACTGATCAAGATCGCCGCTACACGCGGCCATTGACGGGGAATAACGGATGAAGATCATCATCCTGGGCGCAGGGCAGGTGGGCGGCACTTTGGCCGAGCACCTGGCCAGCGAGGCCAACGACATCACCGTGGTCGATACCGACCCCGAACGCCTGCGCAACCTTGGCGACCGCCTGGACATCCGTACCGTGCAGGGCCGCGGCTCGTTTCCGACCGTGCTGCGCCAGGCCGGTGCGGACGACGCGGACATGCTGGTGGCAGTGACCAACAGTGACGAGACCAACATGGTCGCCTGCCAGGTCGCCTACACCCTGTTCCATACCCCGACCAAGATCGCCCGGGTGCGCGAATCGGCCTATCTCACCCGTGCCGGCCTGTTCGATAACGATGCCATCCCGGTGGATGTGCTGATCAGCCCTGAACAGGTGGTGACCAACTACATCAAGCGCCTGATCGAATACCCCGGCGCCTTGCAGGTCATCGACTTCGCCGGGGGCAAGGCGCAGCTGGTCGCGGTCAAGGCTTACTATGGCGGCCCGCTGGTGGGCCAGCAATTGCGGCAGATTCGTCACCACATGCCCAAGGTCGATACACGCGTGGCGGCCATCTTCCGTCGGGATCGGCCGATCCTGCCCCGCGGCGACACGGTCATCGAAGCGGACGATGAAGTCTTCTTCATCGCCGCCCGCGAAGACATTCGCGCGGTGATGAGCGAACTGCGTCGGGTCGACCAGAGCAACAAGCGGGTGGTCATCGCCGGCGGCGGGCAGATCGGCGAGCGTCTGGCAGAAGCCATCGAAAGCCGTTACCAGGTGAAGATCATCGAGATGAATCCGGCGCGCTGCCGCTATCTTTCCGACACCCTGGACAGCACCGTGGTGTTGCAGGGCAGCGCCTCGGACCGCGACCTGATGCTCGAAGAGAACATCGCCCAGGCTGATATATTCCTGGCCCTGACCAACGATGACGAGGCCAACATCATGTCCTCGTTGCTGGCCAAGCGACTGGGTGCGCGCAAGGTCATGACCATCATCAACAACCCGGCCTACGTCGATCTGGTCCAGGGCGGCGAGATCGACATCGCCCTGAGTCCACAACTGGCGACCATCGGTACGCTGCTTGCGCACGTACGGCGTGGCGATATCGTCAGTGTGCATTCATTGCGCCGCGGTGCAGCCGAAGCCATCGAGGCCATTGCCCATGGCGATGCGCGCTCGAGCAAGGTGATCGGCAAGCCCATCGAAACCATCGACCTGCCACCGGGAACCACCATTGGCGCGATCATTCGCGATGACCAGGTGATCATCGCCCACAGCGATACGGTGATCGAAGCCGGTGACCACGTGATCCTGTTCGTTGTGGATAAAAAATACATCCGCGACGTGGAAAAGCTGTTCCACGTGGGCCTGAGCTTCTTCTGACCCCCGATCCCGCTCCCTCAGGGAGCGGGCTCTCCAGGAGCCCGCTCTGTGAAAGCATGTCGTGTGGGAGCGGGGCGGGCGGCCGAGCCCTCTGCCCGCGAAGAGGCCATCACGCCAGGCCGCTACCTCAATACCACTTCGCCTCACCCGCCGGCCGCTTCTTGAAGCGCTTCATGCTCCACATGTACTGGCTCGGGTAAGCCCGCACATACTTCTCGACCACAGCGCTCATCGCCGCCACCGAGGTGTGCGTATCGGTGCTGTACATGGCCTCGGGCGCCGCTTCCAGAATGACCTTGTAGCCCGAACCGTCCGGCAGGCGCAGCGCATGCAGGAACACCCCGACGGCCTTGCCGCCAGCCAGCATGTTGGGCACGAACTTGCTGGTCAGGGCCAGCGTACCGAGGAAGGGGACGAACATGCCGGCCGATTCGGCCGGTTCCGGGTCCGCCGGAATGCCCACCTGGCCGCCCTTGCGCACCTCCTTGATGACACTGAGGATGCCTTCCTTGGTCGAGGCCGCCACGCGGTTGCCCAATTGCACCCGCTGCTTCTGCAGCAGCTCGTCCACTGCCTTGAGCTTGGGCGGTCGGTAGAAAATGATCGGCTTGCACTGGTTGCAGTAGAAGTGATTGAGCACCTCCCAGTTGCCCAGATGGCTGGTGATGCCGACCACGCCCTTGCCCGAAGCCAGCGCCTGAGTGAGCACCTCAAGGCCCTCGACTTCGCGCACCAGATCGAGCGAACGCTGGGCCGGCCAGATCCAGGCGCAGGCGCTCTCGGTCAACGTCTTGCCGATGTCCATCAGGCTGCGGCCCACCAGACGCTCGCGCTCGGCAGCGTCCAGCTCCGGAAAACACTTGGCTAGGTTGATACGCACCACATCGCGCGACCGGGTCGGCAGCTTCCACATCAGCCAGCCGATGGCGGTGCCGACCCGTTGCACGGTGCGCCACGGCAGCAGCGCGAACAACCGCAAGGCACCGACCATCAGCGCCCCTTTGAACTTATCCACAGATCACTCCTTAATTGCCCAGGCGCTCATTCTAGCCTCAGCCGGCCAGCGCGGCGTAGCGATCGCAATCCCGGGTATGGTCCATGACCATGCCCGAGGCCTGCATGAAGGCGTAGCAGATGGTCGGGCCGACGAAGGTGAAGCCGGCTTTCTTCAAGGCCTTGCTCATGGCTCGGGCCTCGTCGGTTTCCGTGGGGATGTCGCTGCGATCGTGCGGATGATTGATCTTCGGCTGTCCACCGACGAACGACCAGAGAAAAGCCACCGGGTCTTCAAGCTGCAGCCAGGCGCGGGCGTTCTTGCGCACCCCGTTGAGTTTGAGGCGATTGCGCACGATGCCTGGATCCTGCATCAGCTCCTCGATCTGCGCGTCACTCAGTTGCGCGAGGCGCTGCGGGTCGAAGCCGTGGAGCACCTGTCGATAGCGTTCACGCTTGCGCAGCACGGTGATCCACGACAGGCCAGCCTGGAACCCTTCCAGCGAAAGCAACTCGAACAGGGCGCCCGCCTCGCGCAGCGGCACCCCCCATTCAAGGTCGTGGTAGGCCTGGTACAACGGGTCTTGGGTACACCAAAAGCAGCGAGGCATTGGGGCTCCATGGGTAGAGGCGCCGCGGAATCGCGGTATACTCCCGCTCTTTATATTCGCAGCCCTAGAAACAGGTGAATTTCGTGAGCCAGCCTACGCCAGCCGTGCGTACCTTCCAAGACTTGATCCTCGCCCTGCAGCAATACTGGGCCGAGCAAGGTTGTGTGGTGCTTCAGCCCTACGATATGGAAGTGGGCGCCGGCACTTTTCATACCGCCACGTTTCTGCGCGCCGTCGGCCCGGAAACCTGGAACGCCGCTTACGTGCAACCCAGCCGCCGTCCGACTGACGGCCGCTATGGCGAGAACCCCAACCGCCTGCAGCACTACTACCAGTTCCAGGTCGTTCTGAAGCCCAACCCGGACAACTTCCAGGAACTGTATCTGGGATCGCTCAAGCACATCGGCCTCGATCCGCTGGTGCACGACGTACGCTTCGTCGAAGACAACTGGGAGTCGCCGACCCTGGGCGCCTGGGGTCTGGGCTGGGAAGTCTGGCTCAACGGCATGGAAGTCACTCAGTTCACCTACTTCCAGCAGGCCGGTGGCATCGAGTGCTACCCGGTCACCGGCGAAATCACCTACGGCCTCGAGCGCCTGGCCATGTACCTGCAGGGCGTCGACTCGGTCTACGACCTGGTCTGGGCCGATGGTCCGTTCGGCAAGGTGACCTACGGCGACGTGTTCCATCAGAACGAGGTAGAGCAGTCCACCTACAACTTCGAGCACGCCAACGTCGACAAGCTGTTCGAACTGTTCGATTTCTACGAGAGCGAGGCCAAGCGCCTGCTCGAGCTGGACCAGCCCCTGCCGCTGCCCAGCTATGAAATGGTTCTGAAGGCGTCCCATACCTTCAACCTGCTCGATGCTCGCCGCGCCATTTCGGTCACCGCGCGCCAGCAGTACATCCTGCGCGTGCGGACCCTGGCCCGCGGCGTGGCACAGGCCTACCTGATGGCCCGTGCCAAGCTGGGTTTCCCCATGGCGACCCCCGATCTGCGTGATGAAGTATTGGCCAAGCTGGAGGCTGCGCAATGAGTGCTCAAGATTTTCTGGTCGAGCTGGGCACCGAAGAGCTGCCACCCAAGGCCCTCAACACCCTGGCCGACGCTTTCCTGGCCGGTATCGAGAAAGGCCTGCAGGCCGCTGGCCTGAACTACAGCGCCAAGAACGTCTATGCCGCGCCTCGTCGCCTGGCCGTGCTGATCACGGGCCTGGACACCCAGCAGCCGGACCGCAGCATCAACCTTGACGGCCCGCCGTTGCAGGCCGCGTTCAATGCCGAAGGCGAGCCGACCCAGGCTGCGTTGGGCTTCGCCAAGAAATGCGGCGTGGACCTGAGCGAAATCGATCGTAGCGGCCCCAAGCTGCGCTACAGCCAGAACATCGTCGGCAAGCCGACGGCCAGCCTGCTGCCGACCATCGTCGAAGACTCGCTCAACGACCTGCCGATCCCCAAGCGCATGCGCTGGGGCGCGCGCAAGGAAGAATTCGTGCGGCCAACCCAATGGTTGGTGATGCTGCTGGGTGACGACGTCGTCGATTGCACCATCCTGGCTCAGAAGGCCGGACGTGAATCACGCGGTCACCGCTTCCATCATCCAGAGAGCGTGCGCATCAGCTCGCCGGCCAGCTACCGCGAAGACATGCGCCAGGCCTACGTGCTGGCCGACGCTCAGGAGCGCCGTGAACTGATCGCCCGACGCACTGCCGAGCTGGCCACCCAGCAGGAAGGCAGCGCCATCGTGCCACCGGCCCTGCTCGATGAAGTGACGGCGCTGGTCGAATGGCCCGTACCGCTGGTGTGCTCGTTCGAAGAGCGTTTCCTGGAGGTGCCGCAGGAAGCCCTGATCACCACCATGCAGGACAACCAGAAGTACTTCTGCCTGCTGGATGCCGACGGCAAGCTGCTGCCACGCTTCATCACCGTGGCCAACATCGAGAGCAAGGATCCGCGTCAGATCGTCGAGGGCAACGAAAAAGTCGTGCGCCCACGCCTGACCGACGCCGAGTTCTTCTTCAATCAGGACAAGAAGCAGCCGCTGGAAAGCTTCAACGCGCGCCTGGAAAACGTGGTGTTCCAGGCCCAGTTGGGCAGCGTCTACGACAAGGCCGTACGGGTCTCCAAACTGGCGGCCTACATTGCCTCGCGCATTGGTGGCGATGCCCAGCGCGCCGCGCGGGCAGGCTTGCTGTCGAAGTGCGACCTGGCCACGGAAATGGTCGGTGAGTTCCCGGAAATGCAGGGCGTGGCCGGTTACTACTACGCGCTCAACGATGGCGAGCCCGAAGACGTCGCTCTGGCGCTCAACGAGCAGTACATGCCGCGTGGCGCGGGTGCCGAACTGCCCAGCACCCTGACCGGCGCAGCCGTGGCCATCGCCGACAAGCTCGACACCCTGGTCGGCATCTTCGGCATCGGCATGCTGCCCACCGGCAGCAAGGACCCCTATGCCCTGCGCCGTGCCGCGCTAGGCGTGCTGCGCATCCTGATCGACAAGCAACTGGACCTGAACATCAACGATGCCGTGGGCTTCGCGGTCTCGGCCTTCGGCAGCAAGGTGAAGTCCGCAGGGCTGGCCGAGCAGGTGCAGGAGTTCATCTTCGACCGCCTGCGTGCTCGCTACGAAGACGAAGGCATCGATGTCGCCACCTACCTGTCGGTCCGTGCACTGCAGCCTGGTTCGGCGCTGGATTTCGACCAGCGCGTGCAGGCTGTCCAGGCATTCCGCCGGTTGCCCGAAGCGGCTGCCCTGGCGGCGGTGAACAAGCGCGTCTCGAACCTGTTGAGCAAAGCCGACGGCAAGATCTCCGCCACCGTGGAGCCCAAGTACTTCGACAACGCCAACGAGTTCTCGCTGTATTCGGCCATCACTCAGGCCGACCAGGCCGTGGTGCCCATGGCCGCCGAGCGTCGCTACAACGAAGCACTGACCCGCCTGGCCGCCTTGCGCGAGCCAGTGGATGCGTTCTTCGAAGCGGTGATGGTCAATGCCGAAGATGCCAATGTGCGGGCCAACCGCTATGCCTTGCTGGCACGGCTGCGCGGTCTGTTCCTGGGCGTCGCCGACATTTCGTTGCTGGGGTAAGCCTTGAAACTGCTGATTCTCGATCGCGATGGGGT
Organism: Pseudomonas sp. PS01301; assembly: GCF_029960215.1. Taxonomy (NCBI): domain Bacteria; kingdom Pseudomonadati; phylum Pseudomonadota; class Gammaproteobacteria; order Pseudomonadales; family Pseudomonadaceae; genus Pseudomonas; species Pseudomonas sp. PS01301. The sequence continues at coordinate 94,184 of NZ_JASCPM010000005.1, forward strand.
CATCAACCATGACTCCGATGCCTACATCAAATCGGTCGCCGAATGGCTGCCATTGCCTGGCGCGATCGAGGCCATTGCGCAGTTGCACCAGGCCGGCTGGACGGTGGCGGTCGCCACCAACCAATCCGGCCTGGCGCGCGGATACTACGACCTGGCCACCCTCGACGCCATGCACGAGCGCCTGCGCTCGCTGGTGGCCGAGCAGGGCGGCGAGGTCGGTCTGATCGTGCACTGTCCACATGGTCCGGATGACCATTGCACCTGCCGCAAACCGCGTCCGGGCTTGTTGCAGACCATCGCTGCGCACTACGACGTGCCTCTGGCTGGCGTCTGGTTCGTGGGTGATAGCTTGAGTGACCTGAACGCCGCAACGGCGGTGGCTGCTCAGCCGGTGCTGGTGAAAACCGGCAAAGGCCTGCGTACCCTGACCCATGAACTGCCCGAAGGGACGCTGATTTTCGATGACCTGGCGGCAGTCGCCGGGCACCTTATCCACACTTGACGGTACCCACCGCTATGTCGATCCTGCGGGCAATCAGAATCTTTGCCTTTTATCTGCTATTGGGCAGCAGCGCCTTGCTGTGGTGCACGCTGAGCTTCTTCATCGCGCCGTTCCTGTCGTTCAAGGCGCGCTACCGTTTCATCAACGTGTACTGGTGCCGCTGTGCGCTGTGGCTGACACGCGTCATGCTCGGCATCGATGTGCAGATCAAGGGCGCACACAACGTTCCCAAGACACCCTGCGTTATCGTCTCCAACCATCAGAGCACCTGGGAAACCTTTTTTCTCTCGGCCTATTTTCAGCCCCTGAGCCAGGTGCTCAAGCGTGAGCTGCTGTTCGTCCCGTTCTTTGGCTGGGCCATGGCCATGCTGCGCCCCATCGCCATCGATCGCGACAACCCAAAGCTGGCACTCAAGGAAGTCGCGAGCAGGGGGGACACCCTGTTGAAAGATGGGGTGTGGGTGCTGATCTTTCCTGAAGGTACCCGCGTTCCCTACGGCCAGATTGGCAAATTCACCCGCAGCGGCAGCGCCCTGGCGGTGAATGCCGGATTACCCGTATTGCCGATCGCTCACAATGCCGGGCGCTATTGGCCCAAGGAAGGCTGGAACAAACACCGTGGGACCATCGAGGTGGTCATTGGTGAACCGATGTATGCCGAGGGCACCGGCCCGCGAGCCATTGCAGCCTTGAACGAGCGCGTACAGACGTGGAATGAGCAAACCCAGCAGGCCATGGGCGCGCTACCGGAAAAGCCCGAAATCGCACCGACACCGGTTATCTGATTTCTGTGGATAACTTGTGTATTGTTTCTCGCGTAAACTATTTGAAAACTGCGTAACCATTTGTTGGATATGAAGTTTTCTAAAGGCTATAAATCCCTGCCATTGGTGCATAAGTTTTTTGCACGGCGGTGAAAGGTTCGACTTTCGAGCCTTTCACCGCAGCGTCTAGACCTTGTCCAGATCAACGTGCCGCGTTTCCTTCAGACAGAACATCCCCACCACGAAGCTGATCCCGGTCACCAGCACCGGGTACCACAGCCCGTAGAAGATATCCCCCGTGTACACCACCAACGCAAACGAAACCGTGGGCAGGAATCCGCCGAACCAGCCGTTGCCGATGTGATAGGGCAGGGACAGGGAAGTATAGCGGATGCGTGTGGGGAAGAGTTCCACCATCACCGCTGCCAGCGGGCCATAGGTCATGGTAGCGATCAGAATCATGGCAACGATGATCAACACCACCATGGGTTGATTCACCAGGCTCGCATCGGCTTTGGCAGGGTAGCCGGCCTGGGCGATGGCAGCCCGCAACGCCGGCTCGTCATAGCCTATGATGCGCTGCTCGCCGATCGTGATCGCCACATCGCTGCCGTCGGCTGGAGCCGAGGAATACGGCACACCCGATTTGATCAGCAACGTTTTGACCTTGTCGCAGGGACTGTCGAATTTGGCCTTGCCCACCGGATCGAACTGGAAGGTGCAGGTGGCCGGGTCAGCCATGACCGTCACTGGCGCTGTGCGAGTGGCCTGGTCGATCTGCGGATTAGCGTAGTGGCTCAAGCCCTTGAACAGCGGGAAATAGGCAAAGGTTGCCAACAGCAATCCCAGCATCAGGATGGGCTTGCGTCCAATGCGGTCGGACAACCAACCGAAGAATACGAAGAACGGCGCACCGATGATCACACTGATGATCAGCAACTGGTTGGCCAGCGCCGGATCCATCTTCAGCATTTGCGTCAGGAAGAACAGCACGTAGAACTGCGCGCAGTAGAAGGTCACCGCCTGCCCAGCGTTGATGCTGAACAGCGCGGTCAGCACGATCTTCAGGTTCTGCCAGGAACCGAAGGACTCCCGGATCGGTGATTTACTGGTCTTGCCCTCGGACTTCATCTTGGTGAAAGTCGGCGACTCGCTCAGGCTCAGACGAATCCAGGTCGAGATACCCAGCAACACGATCGACAGCAGGAACGGCAGGCGCCAGCCCCAGACTTCGAACTGATCGCCGCTGATGTAGCGGCTGCCCAGCACCACCAGCAACGACAGGAGCAAGCCCAGGGTGGCAGTCGACTGAATCCAGCCGGTATGAAAACCTCGCTTGCCCTGTGGCGCATGTTCGGCCACATAGGTCGCCGCGCCACCGTACTCACCTCCCAGTGCCAGGCCCTGCAGCATGCGCAGGATCACCAGGATGATCGGCGCTGCGATGCCGATGCTGGCGTAGGTCGGGAGCAAGCCTACCGCGAAGGTCGATATCCCCATCAGAATGATGGTCATGAGAAAGGTGTACTTGCGCCCGATCATGTCGCCCAGACGGCCGAACACCAAAGCGCCGAAAGGGCGCACCAGAAAGCCTGCTGCAAATGCCATCAGGGCAAAGATGAAGGCTGTGGTCTCGTTCACTCCGGCAAAGAACTGCTTGCTGATCACCGCAGCCAGGGCGCCGTACAGAAAGAAGTCGTACCATTCGAACACCGTCCCCAGGGACGAGGCGAAGATGATCTTCTTCTCGTCCCGGTTCACGGCAGGCGCGGCCGCCGCGCCCTGTTGCAGATAATCCGCCATATTCGCATCCTCAGTGATTATTGTTGTTGTTCCACTGTTGCTTGTCCCGAGTACTGCCTGTGCTCGGTCAAATCCTTTCCGGCATGTGCAGCGATGTCGCCGGCACAGCTTGCAAGGGCTGTGGATCAAGGATCATCTGCGCAGCCTTTTCGGCGATCATCACCGTCGGCGAGCAGGTATTGCCCGAGACGATTTCCGGCATGATCGACGCGTCCGCCACACGCAGGCCCTGTACGCCACGTACCTTGAGTTGCGCATCCACCACCGCAAGGGTGTCATTGCCCATGCGGCAGGTACCCGCTGGATGAAAGATAGTCGTTCCTATGCGTCCTGCCGCTGCGCGCAACGCTTCCTCACTCTGCACGTCTTTCCCTGGCAGGTATTCCTGTGGAGCAAAGCCTTGCAGTGCCGAGCCTTGAACGATCTTGCGTGTCAGGCGGATGGCATCCACGGCCACCCGGATATCCTCGGGATCGCTCAGATAGTTGGGATCGATCAGCGGCGCTGCATCCGGGTCGGCAGAACTGATATCGACCCGCCCGCGACTTTTCGGGCGCAGGTTGCACACCGAGGCCGTGAACGCAGGAAACCGATGCAGCGGCTCGCCGAAGCGCTCCAGCGACAGGGGCTGTACGTGATACTGAAGGTTGGGGGAGGGCTGCTCGGGGCTTGAGCGCACGAACGCACCCAGTTGGCTGGGCGCCATGGCCAGCGGCCCACTGCGGTCGTATAGGTAGCGCACACCCATGCCGAACTTGCCCCACAGGCTGTTGGCCACTTGGTTAAGCGTGCGTGCATTGCTGACCTTGTAGACCAGACGCAGTTGCAGGTGGTCCTGCAGGTTGCCGCCCACCCCAGGCAGTTCGTGCTGCACCTGGATGCCCAGGCGTTCGAGCAATGGCCGCGGACCGATGCCGGATCTCTGAAGGATGGTTGGGGAGCCTATCGCGCCTGCACAGAGGATGATTTCCCTTCCAGCCTGGAACCGATGGTCCTCACCCTGCCAGCGGGCAACCACGGAGTGAGCACGGCCGTCCTGCAACAGCACCTTGTCCACTCGAACGCCCGTATGCACCGTCAGGTTCGCCCGTTTGAGCGCCGGACGCAGGAACGCCTTGGTCGAATTCCAGCGCACTCCAGCTTTCTGATTGACCTGGAAATACCCACACCCCTGATTGTCGCCGGTGTTGAAGTCATCGATGCTGGCAATCCCAGATTCGGCCGCTGCACTGCGGAACGCATCGAGAATGGGCCAGCGGTAACGCTGCTGCTCCACGCGCCACTCGCCATCGGCGCTGTGGAATTCCGAATTGCCGGCATGGTGGTTTTCGCTCTTGCGAAACAGCGGCAGGACGTCCTTCCAGCCCCAGCCCGGATTGCCCAAGGCTTCCCAGCGGTCATAGTCGCTGGACTGGCCGCGCATGTAGATCATGCCGTTGATCGACGAACAGCCACCCAGGACCTTGCCCCGTGGGTAATTCAGGGCACGGCCGTCGAGGCCCGGTTGCGGTTGGGTCTTGAAGCACCAGTCGGTGCGGGGGTTGCCGATGCAGTACAGGTAGCCCACCGGAATATGGATCCAGGCATAGTTGTCCCGGCCTCCGGCCTCCAGCAACAACACCTTGACCGAGGGATCGGCGGACAGTCGATTGGCAAGCAGGCAGCCTGCAGGACCGGCGCCGACAATGATGTAGTCGTAGACGGATGAGATCGATGGCATGGTGTACTCCGCGCCGTTTTATTGTTCTTGTCGTTCCCCATGTTATTGATTAGCTTCGTGGTGAAAACGAAAGATTTCACCCAGGGGCTGAGCGTTTTCGCACAGCGCACCGCGCAGTTGATTAACAAGGGAAAATCGATGTTCGACTGGAACGACCTGCGCTTCTTTCTCGAACTGCACCGCAGCGGTCGCCTGCTGACCGCCGCCAAGCGCCTGCACACGACCCATAGCACCGTCGCCCGGCACATCGAAAGCATCGAGCGCCATCTGGGTACGCCACTGTTCGTACAGAATGCCCATGGCTACGAACTGACCCCGGCGGGGCAGACGCTGCTCAAGCATGCCGAGGCCATGGAAAACGTGGCGCTTCGCGCGCAGGAAGACATCACGCAGTCGTTCAACCCGCTGGGCAAGATCCGCCTGGGCGTGACCGAAGGGATCGGCATCGCCTTCATCACTCCCCGCATCGGTGAACTGTTCCGCCGCTACCCGGGCCTGGAAGTGGAGCTGGTGGCTGTTCCACGCTTCGTCAGCATCCTCAACCGCGAAGCCGAAATCAGTGTGCACCTGGAGCGTCCCAACGCGGACTTGCTGATTACCCGCAAACTCACCGATTACCACCTGGCCCTGTATGCCAGTGCCGATTACCTCGCCACCGCGTCACCGTTGCGTAGCCGTGAAGACCTGGCACAGCACCGCTGGATCGGCTATGTCGACGACCTGTTGTTCAGTCAGGAACTGCTCATGCTCAACAGCTTCTGCCGCAGCCCGGTGGTTGCCTTCCGCAGCACCAGCGTCCTGGCCCAACAGGAAGCGGCCTGTATTGGTCTCGGCATCGCTGTGCTGCCGGTGTACATGGCTGCCCATGATCCGCGCCTGGTGCGCGTATTGCCTGACGAGACCATTCAGCGCAGCTACTGGATAAGCACCCGGCGCGAGCTACACAAATCGGTGCGGCTGCGCGTGGTCTGGGATTTCCTCCTGCAACTGTGCGCCGACCAGCAAGCCACCTTACTCGCCACCTGAAGCCATGCCCGGCTCCCACAAGTGACTCAATGTTGCCGTCATGTGGGAGCGGGCTCTGCCCGCGAAAGAGGCCCTTGCAGCGTATCAGTTGCACCGAGGTGTATCGTTCGCGGGCAGAGCCCGGCTCCCACAAGGGAGAGGTGTGTTGCCTTCATGTGGGAGCGGTGTGTTGCCGCCATGTGGGAGCGGGCTCTGCCCGCGAAAGCGTCAGTCGCGCCACCACGGATTCAGCGGGCTCAAACAACCACCGGCTGCCCGCCATGAACAGCTTCCCCCGCATCGCCATGCAGGGAAATCTTCGACGTCTCGGGCAACGCCAACCCTCCCACAAGTGCCAGCACCGACACCCCCATCAGGTAGAACGCCGGCGACAGGTTGCTCCCGGTCATCCCGATCAACCAAGTAGCCATCAACGGCGCCGTACCGCCAAACAGGGTATAGGCCAGGTTGTAGGTAATCGCCGACGCCGTGTAGCGGGTCCGGGTCGGGAAGGTTTCCGAAAGCAGGGCAGCAGTCACCACACCGCTGAGCACTGCGCCCACCGCCAGCATCATCACGCCGAATACAGAGGCGGCGAACGAGCCCGAACTGGCCAGCAGGAACGAAGGGTAAACCACCGCGATCAGCAACACGCCGGTGGTGGCCACCGTCGCGCGGCGACCGACCCTGTCGGAAAACGCACCCGCCACCGGACACATCAACGCGGCGAACACCAGCGCGATCACCGAGATCAGCAATCCCGTGGCTCTGCTCAGCCCACCCACCACCTGCAGGTAGGTCGCGAAATAGGTCGTGAACATATAGAAGGAGAGGGCGGTCAGCGACACGAATGCCCCCAGGCACAGGATTGCACCGCCATGACTGCGCAGGGTGTCCTTGAGCGGCGAATGGGCGACGTCGTGATCCTGTTTAACAGCCTGGAATGCGGGGGTCTCATCCAGGCGCCAGCGCAGATAAAGACCGACCAGACCCAGCGGCGCCGCAATCAGGAAGGGCACTCGCCATCCCCAACTGGCCATCGCCTCGGGCGACAGCGATGCGTCCAGTGCATAAGCCATGACCGCCGCACAGGCAAACGCGCTGAAGGTCGACACCGGGATGAAGCTGCCATACCAGGCACGTTGGGTACGCGGGGCGTGCTCCATGAGGTAGGCACAGGCTCCAGCGTATTCGCCTCCTGCAGAAAAACCCTGCGCGCAGCGGATCAGCGTGAGCAGGATCGGCGCGGCAATACCAATGGCGGCATAGGTAGGCAGCAAGCCGATGAGCGTCGTTGCACCAGCCATGAGCAGAACGGTCATGGCCAGCACCTTCTTGCGTCCGATCCGGTCGCCGAGCATGCCAAACACGATCCCGCCCAACGGCCGGAAAGCGAACGCCACGGCGAACACCGCAAAGGTCTTCAACAACCCCGTGGTGGCATCCCCGCTGGGAAAGAACTGCTGGGCAATCGCCGTGGCCAGGAAACCATAGACGGCAAAGTCGAACCATTCCACGAAGTTGCCTACGGCAGCCGCGCAGATCACCTTTTTCAACGTTGCGGGAGAAACCCGCCCCTCCATTGCCTGGTTCATGATCTCCACCTCTGCACAGTTGTATCGAGCGATCGATTATCCGGTGCGTGCCATCCCACGATTGCCAAAAAACGGCATTGGCGTAGTCATGGCCGCAACGCACATGTGACAGGCCGTCGCAAGATCCAAGCCAGCGTCGCGCTTGTTTCCTGCCAGGCAAGAGACCCAAGATCAGCACCCATAAAAAAACCCCGGGCCAAAGGCACCGGGGTCTGGTTCGCCGAGCGCGTCGACCTATCAGAAGTCCAGGTTCGACACCGCCAATGCGTTGCTTTCGATGAACTCGCGACGAGGCTCGACCGCATCACCCATCAGGGTGTTGAAGATCTGGTCGGCGCCGATCGCGTCCTCGATGGTGACCTTGAGCATGCGGCGCACGCTTGGGTCCATCGTGGTTTCCCACAGCTGATCCGGGTTCATCTCACCCAGCCCTTTGTAGCGCTGGATAGTATGACGCTTGGTGCTTTCGGTCATCAGCCAGTCCAGGGCTTCCTTGAACTCGACCACAGCCTTCTTGCGCTCGCCACGTTTCACGTAGGCACCTTCATCCAGCAGACTGGCCAACTGTGCGCCCAGAGCGGTCACGGTCTTGTAATCGTTGCTGCCGAAGAAATCGCGGTTGAAGGTGATGTAGCTGGCCAGGCCGTGGGAAGTGATCTCCACTTCCGGCAGCCAGACATTGCGCTCATGGTCTTCACGCAGGCTGGCTTTGTACACCAGGCCGGATTTCTCGCTGGTGCGCAGACGCGCATCGAACTTGGCCAACCAGGCTTGCATGGCTTCGTGGTCGCCCAGTTGCTCGAGCGAAACCGCCGGCAGGTACACGAAGTGCTCGGTGAGCTCCTGCGGATACAGGCGCGACAGGCGCTTGAGCGTCTTCATGACCATGCGGAAATCATTGACCAGACGCTCCAGAGCTTCACCGGAAATCCCTGGCGCCGAATCGTTGAGGTGCAGGCTCGCATCTTCCAGGGCCGACTGCGTCATGTATTCTTCCATGGCGTCGTCGTCCTTGATGTACTGCTCCTGCTTGCCCTTCTTGACCTTGTACAGCGGCGGCTGGGCGATGTAGATATAGCCGCGCTCGATCAACTCCGGCAGCTGGCGGAAGAAGAACGTCAGCAGCAGGGTACGAATGTGCGAACCGTCCACATCGGCATCGGTCATGATGATGATGTTGTGATAGCGCAGCTTGTCGATGTTGTACTCTTCGCGACCGATACCGCAACCCAGCGCCGTGATCAGGGTGCCGACTTCCTGCGACGAAATCATCTTGTCGAAGCGGGCCTTCTCGACGTTGAGGATCTTGCCCTTGAGCGGCAGGATCGCCTGGGTCTTGCGGTTACGACCTTGCTTGGCCGAACCACCGGCGGAGTCACCCTCCACCAGGTACAGTTCGGAAAGGGCAGGGTCCTTCTCTTGGCAGTCGGCCAATTTGCCTGGCAAGCCGGCGATGTCCAGAGCCCCTTTACGGCGAGTCATCTCGCGCGCTTTACGAGCCGCCTCGCGAGCACGCGCGGCATCGATCATCTTGCCAACCACGGCCTTGGCTTCGTTCGGGTTTTCCAGGAGGAAGTCCGAGAAGTACTTGCCCATTTCCTGCTCGACTGCAGTCTTCACTTCGGACGAAACCAGCTTGTCCTTGGTCTGCGAGCTGAACTTGGGATCTGGAACCTTGACCGAAATGATCGCGGTCAAACCTTCACGCGCATCGTCACCGGTGGTCGAGACCTTGTTCTTCTTGGCCAGACCTTCCTGCTCGATGTAGTTGTTCAGGTTGCGCGTCAGCGCAGACCGGAAACCCACCAGGTGAGTCCCGCCATCGCGCTGTGGAATATTATTGGTGAAGCACAGCAGATTTTCGTTGAAGCTGTCGTTCCACTGCAGGGCAACTTCCACGCCCACGCCATCATCGCGCTGCACGTTGAAATGGAAGACCTGATTCACAGCTGTCTTGTTGGTGTTCAGGTACTCGACAAACGCGCGCAAACCGCCTTCGTATTTGAACAGCTCTTCTTTGCCGCTGCGCTCGTCCTTCAGCAGAATGCCGACACCGGAGTTGAGAAACGACAGCTCACGGATCCGCTTCGCCAGAATGTCCCAGCTGAAATGAATGTTCTTGAAGGTTTCAGCCGACGGCTTGAAGTGAATCTTGGTGCCGGTGGTCTCGCTGTCGCCGACAATCTTCATCGGTTCCTGCGGTACGCCGTGCACGTAGAACTGCTCCCACAACTTGCCAGCGCGGCGCACGGTCAGTTGCAGACCTTCGGACAGAGCGTTCACCACGGACACACCCACGCCGTGCAAACCACCCGACACCTTGTAGGAGTTGTCATCGAACTTACCGCCAGCGTGCAGTACGGTCATGATGACCTCGGCTGCAGATACGCCTTCTTCCTTATGCACGTCCACGGGAATACCGCGGCCGTTGTCGGTCACGGAAATGGATTCGTCAGGATGAATGGTGACGGTAATTTCGTCACAGTGACCAGCCAGGGCTTCGTCGATGGAGTTGTCCACCACCTCGAAGACCATGTGGTGTAAGCCGCTACCATCATCGGTGTCGCCGATGTACATACCGGGACGTTTGCGTACGGCATCAAGCCCTTTCAACACCTTGATGCTGGAGGAGTCGTACGTTTGATTCTCGCTCATGCCTTCACTCCCGATGATCGTGGGTCTGGGTAATACTGCCTTGTTCCACGTGGAACAAAGCAACTGGCGTTTCCGTCTGCCAGCCTTCCCTCAATAATTCGTGGTCTACGCAGGTGATAAACACCTGGCAGCGTAAGTCTTCAAGCAAGCGGCACAATGCGCGACGGTGCTGTTCATCCAGCTCGGACGGCAAGTCGTCTACCAGATAGATGCATTGACCGCGGCGGGCCTGGCCGACCAAATGGCCTTGGGCGATGCGAAGTGCACACACCACGAGCTTCTGCTGACCGCGCGACAATATGTCGGCCGCGTTGTGGGCGCCCATTCGCAATCGAAGGTCAGCGCGCTGAGGTCCAGCCTGGGTATGCCCCATCTGCTGATCTCTCAACAAGGACCCTGCCAGGACGTCTGCGAGTTCGCGATCCTTGTCCCAGCCTCGGTAATAGCTCAGTGTGAGACCTTCCAGCTTCAACAACTCGGCGAGTGTCTGTTCGAACACTGGCTTGAGCGCTTTGATATAAGCGCGCCGATAGTCGTCGATTTCAGCGCTGGCAAGGCAGAGCTCACGGTCCCATGCCGCTTGCGAAGCAACGTCAAGTGTACCATGCCGAAGCCATGAGTTCCGTTGCTTCAGGGCCTTCTGCAACCGCTGCCAGGTCGACATGAATCGAGGTTCCACGTGGAACACTCCCCAGTCTAGGAACTGTCGGCGGATCTTTGGAGCCCCCTCCAGCAGTCGAAAGCTATCGGGGTTGATCAGCTGCAAGGGCAATATCTGGGCAAGCTGAGCCGCGCTTCGAGCGTTCTGGCCGTTGATACGAATAGTGAAATCGCCCTGTCTTTCCCGTGAAATACCCAGGTTGCTATGACCGCCTTCGGCCAACTCAACCTGGCCGAATACCGTCGCAGTGGCTTGCTCGTGCTGAATGATCGGTACCAGACGCGTACTGCGAAACGATCGGGCAAGACCCAACAGGTGAATGGCTTCCAGCACGCTGGTTTTACCACTGCCGTTGGCGCCGTAGAGAATGTTGATACGCGGGGAGGGGGAGAAGGTCACCGGGTGCAGGTTGCGCACCGCGGTGACTGTAACGCGGGTCAGGGACATTCAGGTGGCTGTCAGAGGCGCATCGGCATGACGACGTATGCCGAGTCGTCATTGTCGGATTCCTGGACCAACGCGCTGCTGTTGGAGTCAGACAGGATCAGGCGAACCTGCTCGGTCGTCATCACTCCCAGCACGTCGAGCAGATAACTGACGTTGAAGCCGATTTCCAACGCACCGCCGTTATAGTCCACGGCCACTTCTTCTTCCGCTTCTTCCTGTTCAGGGTTGTTGGCCTGGATCTTGAGCTGACCGGCTGCCAGTTGCAGGCGGATGCCGCGATACTTTTCATTGGACAGGATCGCGGTGCGGCTGAAGGCCTCACGCAGTGCCTGACGGTCACCCAGCACCAGCTTGTCGCCACCTTTGGGCAGCACACGCTCATAGTCAGGGAATTTGCCGTCGACCAGCTTGGATGTGAAGGTGAACTCACCCGTGGTTGCGCGGATATGATGCTGGCCCAGCACGATGCTGACATTGCCGTCGGGCTCGGTCAGCAGACGGGCCAGTTCCAGAATGCCCTTGCGCGGCACGATGACCTGATGGCGGTCGGCTTGACCGATATCGGCCTGCATCGAGCACATGGCCAGACGATGGCCGTCGGTGGCGACTGCTCGGATGATGCCGGCCGATACTTCCAGCAGCATGCCATTGAGGTAGTAGCGCACGTCCTGCTGGGCCATGGCGAAGCTGGTGCGTTCGATCAGACGACGCAGCTTGCTCTGCACCAGGCTGCAGGTCAGCGAACCCGGGCCTTCTTCGACGGTAGGGAAGTCATTGGCCGGCAGCGTCGACAAGGTGAACCGACTGCGCCCGGCCTTGACCACGACCTTCTGCTCATCGACCTTGATGTCGATCAGCGCATCGTTGGGCAGGCTCTTGCAGATGTCCATCAACTTGCGCGCAGGCACGGTGATCTCGCCAGGCTCGGCCGGCTCTTCCAGCTGCACGCGGCCAACCAGTTCCACTTCCAGGTCAGTACCGGTCAGAGACAGCTGCTGCCCCTGAACCACCAGAAGGACGTTGGAAAGCACAGGCAAGGTCTGGCGGCGTTCGACGACGCCTGCGACCAGTTGCAGGGGTTTCAACAGGGCTTCGCGTTGAATGGTGAAATGCATGGTCTAGTCCCTTGCCTCAAAAGCTGCGTAGTGAATGTTCACGTGGTCAGTGTACGCAGCAGGTTCTTGTAGTCCTCGCGGATATCCGCGTCGGATTCCTTGAGTTCGTTGATCTTGCGGCACGCGTGCAGCACGGTGGTGTGATCGCGCCCACCAAACACATCGCCGATTTCCGGCAGGCTGTGGTTGGTCAATTCCTTGGACAGCGCCATTGCCACCTGCCGTGGTCGGGCCACCGAGCGCGAACGGCGCTTGGAAAGCAGATCGGAAATCTTGATCTTGTAGTACTCGGCCACCGTTCGCTGGATGTTATCCACACTCACCAGCTTGTCCTGCAGTGCCAGCAGGTCCTTGAGCGACTCGCGGATCAGCTCGATGGTGATTTCGCGACCCATGAAGTGGGAGTGCGCAATGACCCGCTTGAGTGCGCCTTCCAGTTCGCGGACGTTGGAACGGATGCGCTGGGCGATGAAGAACGCCGCGTCATGAGGCAGCTCGACCTTGGCCTGGTCCGCCTTCTTCATGAGGATGGCGACACGGGTTTCCAGCTCGGGCGGCTCGACAGCAACGGTCAGACCCCAGCCGAAGCGTGATTTCAACCGCTCCTCGAGGCCTTCGATTTCCTTGGGGTAGCGATCGCTGGTGAGGATGACCTGCTGGCCGCCTTCCAACAAAGCGTTGAAGGTGTGGAAGAACTCCTCCTGGGAGCGTTCCTTGCGCGCGAAGAACTGGATATCGTCGATCAGCAACGCATCGACCGATCGGTAGAAGCGCTTGAATTCGTTGATCGCGTTCAACTGCAACGCCTTGACCATGTCTGCAACGAACCGCTCGGAATGCAGGTAAACCACCTTGGCATTCGGATTCTTCTTGAGCAGGTGGTTACCCACAGCGTGCATCAAGTGCGTCTTACCCAGGCCGACCCCCCCATAAAGGAACAGCGGGTTGTAGCCATGCTTGGGATTGTCCGCCACCTGCCAGGCAGCCGCGCGTGCCAGCTGGTTGGATTTACCTTCCACGAAGTTTTCGAAGGTAAAGGTGCGGTTCAGATAACTGGTGTGCTTGAGCGCACCTTCTACCTGGACAGTGCGTTGCTCGGAACGCACGGGTGCCGGCTGCGAGCTGGCACCGGCCATGGGGTCGAAACTGTCCCGCGAGGGTTCTTCGCTGGCCACTGAAGGCTTGGCAACGGCTTCTACAGGCGCTGCCGCAGGTGCGGCCGCCACCGGGGCGGCCTGCACCTGGTTCGCGGCTGCAGCGGCTGCCAGCGGCGCGTTGGGGGCCGCGCGGGGCGTCGAGCTGCGACGGCTGCCGATCAGCAACGAAAGTGCCGGCGCCAGGCCATTGCCGTGTTCACCCAAAAGTTCGAGGAGCCGCGTCAGGTATTTCTCGTTGACCCAGTCCAGCACGAATCGGTTAGGCGCATAGACGCGCAACTCGTCGCCTTCGGCTTCGACCTGTAGCGGACGGATCCAGGTGTTGAATTGCTGGGCAGGCAGTTCATCGCGCAGGAGTTCCACGCACTGCTGCCAAAGTTCCACTGACACAGGTATCCCCTGAATTGAAAGCCGGCAAGGCAAAAACAACGGCCATTGTACCGGCGCTCCGCACACTTATCCACATGTAGGTCGGGTCCGCTGCCTCTGCCGCACGTAAAAACACAACGTCAATGCCTTGAAAACCTATCTGTGAGCTCTGTGGATAACCCGTCTTGAGATCTATGCACAAGTAGGGGTCGAGCTCTGTGTATAACTCACCTGTGGATATCCATAGATTTAATCCACAGGTTGTGCGGAGCAATGACACAGGCGCAGCCCATCTTCTGGACAGGGTTGCGGATCTCCAGAACGCCCTGTGAATAAGGCCTCCAGACGGTTATCCACAGATGTTGGCCTCTCTAAGATCTATAAGCATTACAGAAAAGCTTTAAATAAGTCCCTTCTCTATTTTTATATTTGATCGCCTGAATCGTCCAACCCATCCTCCTGAGAAGGCACCGGCAATGAAGGCTCCCAATCCCCGACCTGCGTTCTTCAGTCCCCCTCTATCTGAGCAAAGGGGCCAAAAAGTAATAGTTGGTTGGAAATTGACCTTCTGCCGCGCTTTCACTAGAATCGCCGGTCTCTTAAAACGGGGTCCATTCCGGCCCGTTGTGGACGAACCAGGTAACAACCATGAAACGTACTTTCCAACCCAGCACCATCAAGCGCGCTCGCACCCACGGTTTCCGTGCTCGCATGGCTACCAAGAACGGCCGTACCGTCCTGTCGCGTCGTCGCGCCAAGGGCCGCAAGCGTCTGGCAGTTTGATCCTTCGGCACGGGTGGTGAGTCAGGACTACGGTCGGGAAAAGCGTCTGCTGACAGCCCGGCATTTCAAAGCAGTCTTCGACTCGCCATCTGGCAAGGTACCCGGCAAGAACCTGCTGCTCCTTGCGCGTGAGAACGGCCTCGAACATCCCCGTCTGGGGCTGGTCATCGGTAAAAAGAGCGTCAAGCTCGCCGTTCAGCGCAATCGCTTGAAACGCTTGATGCGTGACTCGTTCCGTCTGCACCAGGGCATCCTGGCGGGCTGGGATATCGTCATCGTCGCGCGTAAAGGTTTGGGCGACGTGGAAAACCCTGAATTGCATGAGCATTTTGGCAAGCTCTGGAAGCGCCTCGCACGTAACCGGCCCGCTCCAGTGGTGAAGACCGAACCTGCAGGAGTGGACAGTCAAGATGCGTAAACTGGCAATCGTTCCGATCCAGTTCTACCGCTACGCCATCAGCCCTCTCATGGCGAATCACTGTCGTTTTTACCCCAGTTGCTCTTGCTACGCGCTCGAAGCCATCGAAATCCACGGCCTCTTGCGTGGAAGCTGGCTGACCGTTCGTCGCCTTGGCCGCTGTCACCCATGGAATGCCGGTGGTTTCGACCCGGTTCCAGACGCCCCATCACCCCGTTCTTCTTCGATAGCCGAGTAATCATGGATATTAAACGCACGATCCTGATCGTCGCCCTGGCAGTCGTGGCCTACGTCATGGTCCTGAAATGGAACCAGGATTACGGTCAAGCCGCCTTGCCGACTCAGAATGTGGCTACCCAGAACCCGACGCCGGCGTTGCCGGAAACGGTACCGGGCACCAACACTCAAGCCAGTGCCGATGTACCCAGCGCCAATCCTGATGCCAATCTGCCTGTGCCGACCCCTGTTGTGGTCAGCAAGGACCTGATCTGGGTCAAGACCGACGTGCTCAACTTCGCTATCGATCCTACCGGTGGTGATATCGTCCAGCTGAACCTGCCCGAGTACCCTCGTCGCCAGGACATGCCGAACATTCCGTTCCAATTGTTCGACAACGGTGGTGAGCTGACCTACCTGGCCCAGAGTGGCCTGACCGGTACGAACGGCCCGGACGCGCGTCCAAGCGGACGTCCTGTGTACAGCGCTTCGCAGAAAAGTTATCAACTGGCTGACGGCCAGAACGAGCTCGTGGTCGACCTGACCTACAGCGACAATGGTGTGAACTACCTCAAGCGCTTCACCGTCGATCGCGGTGAGTACGACTTGAAAGTCAGCTACCTTGTGGATAACCAGAGCGCGCAGAACTGGAGCGGCAACATGTTCGCCCAGCTCAAACGCGACAACAGCTCCGATCCTTCGTCGACCACGGCCACCGGTACCGCTACCTATCTGGGCGCAGCCCTGTGGACAAGTGGCGAGCCGTACAAGAAAGTGTCGATGAAAGACATGGACAAGGCCGGCCTCAAGGAAACCGTACAAGGCGGCTGGGTCGCCTGGCTGCAGCATTACTTCGTGACTGCCTGGATCCCTGCTGCCGGTGACAGCAACAATGTCATGACGCGCAAGGACAACCAGGGCAACTACATCATTGGCTACACCGGCCCTACGCTGTCGGCAGCGCCAGGTGGCAAGGTTGAAACCACAGCCACGCTGTACGCCGGTCCCAAGGTTCAGGACAAGCTCAAGGAGTTGTCCCCAGGCCTGGAGCTGACTGTCGACTACGGCATCCTGTGGTTCATCGCTCAACCGATCTTCTGGTTGCTCAAGCATATCCACGCGATCCTGGGGAACTGGGGCTTCTCGATCATCTGCCTGACCATCCTGATCAAGCTGCTGTTCTTCCCGCTGTCGGCCGCCAGCTACAAGTCGATGGCGCGCATGCGTGCCGTGGCGCCGAAACTGGCTGCCCTCAAGGAACAGCATGGCGATGACCGGCAGAAAATGTCCCAGGCCATGATGGAGCTGTACAAGAAAGAGAAGATCAATCCACTGGGCGGCTGCCTGCCGATCCTGGTGCAGATGCCGGTCTTCCTTTCCCTGTACTGGGTATTGCTGGAAAGCGTCGAGATGCGTCAGGCACCTTGGTTGCTGTGGATAACCGACCTGTCGATCAAGGATCCGTACTTCATCCTGCCTATCATCATGGGCGCGACCATGTTCATCCAGCAGCGCTTGAACCCGACGCCTCCGGATCCGATGCAGGCCAAGGTGATGAAGATGATGCCGATCGTGTTCACCTTCTTCTTCCTGTGGTTCCCGGCAGGTCTGGTGCTGTACTGGGTGACCAACAACACCCTGTCGATTGCCCAGCAGTGGTACATCACGCGCAGCATCGAGAAAGCCGCGGCAAACAAACCTGCCGTCTGACGGGTTGCTCGACTAACCTGTGAACAAAGCGCCCCCTCGTGGGGCGTTTTGCTATCTGAAATTCGACCGGAGTACCTGCATGAACGTCGTTCGCGAAACCATCGCTGCCATTGCCACGGCCCAGGGTCGAGGCGGAGTAGGGATCGTACGCATCTCCGGGCCGCTGGCCAGCCAGGCCGCTCAGGCTATCATCGGCCGCGTGCCGACCCCTCGTCATGCGCACTATGGCCCGATGCTCGATGCGCAGTGCCAGGTCATCGATGAAGGGCTGGGCCTTTACTTTCCAGGGCCCAACTCGTTCACCGGCGAAGATGTACTGGAGCTGCAGGGCCATGGTGGACCCGTGGTGATGGACATGCTGCTGCAGCGCTGCCTGGAACTGGGCTGCCGCCTGGCACGTCCCGGCGAGTTCAGCGAGCGGGCCTTTCTCAACGACAAGCTGGACCTGGCTCAGGCCGAGGCCATTGCCGATCTCATCGAAGCAAGCTCCGCCCAGGCGGCACGCAACGCAGTACGTTCGTTGCAGGGGGCTTTCTCCCGGCGTGTGGATAACTTGACCGAGCAGCTCATCGCGCTGCGGATCTATGTGGAAGCTGCCATCGACTTTCCCGAGGAGGAAATCGACTTCCTTGCCGATGGCCATGTGTTGAGCATGCTCGACAAGGTTCGCAGCGAGTTATCCACCGTACTGCGCGAAGCCGGGCAGGGTGCCTTGCTGCGTGACGGGATGAACGTGGTAATCGCTGGCCGGCCGAATGCCGGCAAGTCCAGCCTGCTTAATCTGCTGGCCGGGCGTGAAGCGGCCATTGTCACTGACATCGCCGGTACCACCCGTGACGTGTTGCGCGAACATATCCACATAGACGGCATGCCGCTGCATGTGATCGATACTGCCGGATTGCGTACCACCCTCGATGAAGTCGAGCAGATCGGCGTCCAGCGCGCGCTGAAGGCCATTGCCGAAGCCGACCGTATCCTGCTGGTGGTGGACGCGACGTCTGCCGAGGCGGCCGATCCCTTCGCGGTCTGGCCGGAGTTTCTGGAACTCACGCCCGACATCGGCAAGGTCACCGTGATTCGCAACAAGGCGGATCTGAGTGGTGAAGCGATCGGTATCCAGCATGACGACGATGGTCACGTGACCTTGAGTCTCACAGCCAAGGGAACTGGCCAAGGCCTTGAACTGCTGCGTGACCATCTCAAAGCCTGCATGGGTTACGAGCAGACAGCCGAGAGCAGTTTCAGCGCCCGTCGACGTCATCTGGAAGCCTTGCGGCATGCGGGTGATCATCTTGACCATGGGCGTGATCAGCTGACGCTGGCGGGCGCGGGCGAGCTCCTGGCTGAAGACTTGCGCCTGGCCCAACATGCGCTGGGGGAAATCACCGGTGCATTCAGTTCGGACGACCTGCTGGGGCGCATTTTCTCGAGCTTCTGCATCGGCAAGTAGATCTCCCGATATGCATGCAGCACCGCATGGACTCATCAAGAGCCACCTTACGAGGTGGCTTTTTTTTTATACATGCTTCAGGAGCCCTGTGGACAACCCCAGCTGAGCTAGGTTGATAAGCAGGTCCGAAAGCTGATGATAAATGCCGCTGTGAGTAAGCGCAGCTGTTACCCACAGGTTAATTTGGGTTATACACCGAGCTGACAGGCACCTGATCACAACCTTTAATTTCCCTGTACACGTTGTCGATACAGGCTTGCAGAGCTTTATCCACAGATACGGTGTTGCCTAGTAATAAACATAAAAACAAAGCTTTAATAAATCTCTCTCTTTTAATTTCTATTACCGACGCTATCCACAGCTGGTTATTTTTTGTGCAGAAGGGTTCTTTAGCCAAGGCAAATTCCCTATACTGCGCAGCTATCCCAATTACCCACATAGAACAGGCACGAGGTGCGTGGTGGATTTCCCTTCCCGTTTTGAAGTGATCGTCATCGGCGGCGGTCATGCCGGTACCGAGGCAGCACTGGCCTCAGCACGCATGGGTGCAAAGACCCTGCTGTTGACGCACAACGTGGAAACCCTCGGTGCCATGAGTTGCAACCCGGCCATCGGCGGCATCGGCAAGAGCCATCTGGTCAAGGAGATCGATGCGCTCGGCGGTGCCATGGCGCTGGCCACCGACAAGGGTGGCATTCAGTTTCGCGTGCTCAACAACCGCAAAGGCCCGGCGGTGCGGGCTACCCGTGCGCAGGCCGACCGCGTTCTGTACAAGGCTGCCATTCGCGAGATTCTCGAGAATCAGCCCAACCTGTGGATATTCCAGCAGCCGGCCGACGACCTGATCGTCGAGCAGGACGAGGTCAAGGGAGTAGTCACCCAGATGGGCCTTCGTTTCATGGCCGATTCCGTGGTGCTCACCACCGGAACCTTCCTGGGCGGACTTATCCACATCGGTTTGCAGAATTATTCGGGTGGCCGTGCCGGCGATCCGCCATCGATCGCGTTAGCCCATCGTCTGCGTGAACTACCTCTGCGAGTAGGTCGCTTGAAGACCGGTACACCACCGCGTATCGACGGCAAGTCGGTGGATTTCTCGGTCATGACCGAACAGCCGGGCGATACACCCATTCCGGTGATGTCGTTCATGGGGTCCAAGGCGCTGCACCCACGTCAGGTCAGTTGCTGGATCACCCACACCAACGCGCGCACCCATGAAATCATCGCCGCCAACCTGGATCGCTCGCCGATGTACTCGGCTGCCGGGGAAATCGAAGGGGTGGGTCCACGGTACTGCCCGTCGATCGAAGACAAGATCCACCGCTTCGCCGACAAGCAGAGCCATCAGGTGTTCATCGAGCCCGAAGGGCTGACCACCCACGAGCTGTACCCCAACGGTATTTCCACGTCCTTGCCGTTCGACGTGCAGCTGCAGATCGTGCGTTCGATCCGCGGCATGGAAAACGCGCACATCATGCGACCCGGCTATGCCATCGAATACGATTACTTCGATCCGCGTGATCTCAAGTACAGCCTGGAAACCAAGGTGATCGCCGGGTTGTTCTTCGCCGGGCAGATCAACGGCACCACGGGTTACGAAGAGGCCGGCGCCCAAGGTCTGCTGGCTGGCGCGAACGCCGCACTTCGCGCCCAGGGCAAAGAGGCCTGGTGTCCACGCCGCGACGAGGCGTACATCGGCGTCCTGGTCGACGACCTGATTACCCTGGGAACCCAGGAACCGTACCGGATGTTCACCTCGCGAGCCGAGTATCGACTGATCCTGCGCGAAGACAACGCCGACCTGCGCCTGACCGAAAAGGGCCGTGAACTGGGTCTGGTCGATGACGCTCGCTGGGCGGCCTTCAGTGCCAAGCGCGAAGCGATCGAAATCGAGGAACAACGGCTCAAGAGCACCTGGGTACGCCCCAACACCGCTCAGGGGAATGCCGTCGCCGAGAAGTTCGGTACGCCGTTGACCCATGAATACAACCTGCTTAACCTGCTCAGCCGCCCCGAGATCGACTATGTCGGTCTGATCGAAGTCACCGGCGGCGGAGCGCATGATCCACAGGTGGCCGAACAGGTCGAGATCAAGACCAAGTACGCGGGCTACATTGATCGTCAGCAGGACGAGATCGCTCGGCTGCGCGCCAGCGAGGACACCCGCCTGCCTGTGGATATCGACTATGCCGGGATCTCCGGGCTGTCCAAGGAGATTCAGGGCAAGCTGGGCGCGACCCGCCCCGAAACCCTCGGTCAGGCATCGCGCATCCCGGGCGTCACGCCTGCAGCCATTTCGCTGTTGATGATTCACCTGAAAAAACGCGGCGCAGGCCGCGAGTTGGAGCAAAGCGCTTGAGTTCCATGGTCACCGAACAACACCGCGAAGAGTTGTCCACAGGCGCCCGGCAATTGGGCGTCGAATTGTCCGAGGGCCAGCGCGAACAGCTGCTGGCCTATCTGGCCCTGCTGATCAAATGGAACAAGGCTTACAACCTGACGGCAGTGCGCAATCCTGACGAGATGGTGTCACGGCACCTGCTCGACAGCCTGAGCATTCTTGCGCACCTGGGTAATGCCCAGCGCTGGCTCGATGTCGGCAGCGGCGGCGGCATGCCGGGTATTCCCCTGGCAATCATGTTTCCCGAGAAACACATCGCCACCCTCGACAGCAATGGCAAGAAGACCCGTTTCCAGACTCAGGTGAAGCTGGAACTGGGACTCGCCAATCTTCAGGTTATCCACAGCCGCGCCGAAACGTTCGTACCCGAGCAGCCCTTCGACGGCATCGTTTCCCGCGCCTTCAGCAGCCTGCACGACTTCGCTCACTGGACACGCCACCTGGGCGACAGCGATACGCGCTGGTTGGCGATGAAAGGGCTGCATCCGGCCGACGAACTGGTAGCATTGCCAGCGGACTTCCACCTCGATAGCGAACACGCCCTGGCCGTACCCGGTTGCCAAGGCCAACGCCATCTGCTGATACTGCGCCGCACGGCATGATTGGGAACACGAGCACTAATGGCTAAGGTATTCGCGATAGCGAACCAGAAAGGTGGTGTGGGCAAGACCACCACCTGCATCAACCTCGCAGCATCGCTGGTCGCGACCAAGCGCCGCGTGCTGCTGATCGATCTCGATCCGCAGGGCAACGCCACCATGGGCAGCGGTGTGGACAAGCATGCGCTGGAAAATTCGATCTACGACGTGTTGATCGGCGAGTGCGACCTGGCTCAGGCCATGCATTTTTCCGAACACGGCGGATACCAGTTGCTGCCTGCCAACCGCGACCTGACCGCGGCCGAGGTGGTCCTGCTGGAAATGCAGATGAAGGAAAGCCGTCTGCGCAGCGCGCTGGCGCCGGTGCGTAACAACTACGATTACATCCTCATCGACTGTCCGCCGTCGCTGTCGATGCTGACCCTCAATGCGCTGGTGGCCTCCGATGGCGTGATCATCCCGATGCAGTGCGAATATTTCGCCCTGGAAGGATTGAGCGACCTTGTGGATAACATCAAGCGCATTGCCGAGTTGCTCAATCCGGACCTGAAGGTCGAGGGTCTGCTGCGCACCATGTACGACCCGCGCCTGAGCCTGATGAACGATGTCTCGGCACAGCTCAAGGAGCATTTCGGCGATCAGCTGTACGATACGGTGATCCCGCGCAACATTCGTCTGGCCGAAGCGCCCAGCTACGGGATGCCGGCGCTGTCGTACGATAAATCATCACGCGGCGCGCTGGCCTATCTGGCACTGGCCGGCGAGATGGTTCGTCGGCAACGTCGCCAATCTCGCACCGCTGCAGTCATTTAAGGATTCCAATGGCCGTCAAGAAACGTGGTCTCGGACGTGGACTGGATGCGCTGCTCAGCGGTCCGACCGTCAGCTCGCTCGAGGAGCAGGCAGTCACGGTCGACCAGAACGAGTTGCAGCACCTGCCGCTGGACGTCATTCAGCGGGGCAAGTATCAGCCGCGCCGGGACATGGACCCGCAGGCGCTCGAAGAGCTGGCGCACTCGATCAAGACCCAGGGCGTGATGCAACCGATCGTGGTACGGCCCGTGGCCAACGCACGCTTCGAGATCATCGCCGGCGAACGTCGCTGGCGTGCCGCGCAACAGGCTGGCCTTGAAACCATCCCGGCCATGGTCCGCGATGTGCCGGACGAAGCGGCGATCGCCATGGCGCTGATCGAGAACATCCAGCGCGAAGACCTCAATCCGGTGGAAGAGGCCATTGCCCTGCAGCGTCTGCAGCACGAGTTCCAGCTGACGCAGCAGCAGGTCGCCGATGCGGTGGGCAAGTCGCGGGTCACCGTGGCCAACCTGTTGCGCCTGATCGCGCTGCCTGAAGTAATCAAGACCATGCTGTCCCATGGCGATCTGGAAATGGGCCATGCGCGCGCATTGCTCGGTCTGCCCGATGAGCAGCAGGTCGAAGGCGCGCGACACGTTGTCGCACGAGGCCTCACCGTTCGGCAGACCGAGGCTCTGGTTCGCCAGTGGTTGAGCGGCAAACCCGAGCCGGTGGAACCGGCCAAGGCCGACCCTGACATCACGCGGCTGGAGCAAAGACTGGCCGAACGCCTAGGCTCTGCGGTGCAGATCCGCCATGGGCAGAAAGGAAAAGGCCAGTTGGTCATCCGCTACAACTCTCTTGATGAGTTGCAAGGCGTGCTCGCACACATCCGCTGAAACAATTCCTTGTGTAGCGCGCAGTCGGAAATCACTACCCGGCAGTTGAATAGGGGAGGAACCGCCCCTATACTCTGCGCGCATTTTGTCGGCACAATTTATGCCAAGTTACGGCTTATGGCACGTCGACCATTGAGGAGTCGTCACGATGGAAACCCGCACGCCAAACCGCCTGCCGTTCCATCAGTGGGTCGTTTTCCCGATGTTGTTGGCGCAAGGTGTCGTCGTGTTGCTGGCAGCTCTGGTGCTGTGGCAATGGCTCGGGGGGGTCAGCGGTTATTCAGGACTCTGCGGAGGCCTGATCGCCTGGTTGCCCAATCTGTATTTCGCCTGGAAGGCTTTCCGGTTCACCGGAGCCCGGGCCGCACAAGCCATCGTCCGGTCGTTCTACGCCGGCGAGGCAGGCAAGCTGATTTTGACGGCAGTGCTGTTCGCACTGACGTTCGCAGGAGTGAAACCACTGGCGCCGCTGGCTGTATTCGGCGTCTTCGGGCTGACCCAGCTGGTCAGCTGGTTCGCACCCCTGCTCATGAAAACAAGACTTTCGAGACCTTAGGGCGTTTGAGGCAACCATGGCAGAAACAACCGCTTCGGGCTATATCCAGCACCACTTGCAGAACTTGACCTTCGGTCAGCTACCAGAAGGCGGCTGGGGCTTTGCCCACACCGCTGCAGAAGCCAAGGAAATGGGTTTTTGGGCGTTCCACGTCGATACACTCGGCTGGTCGGTTGCCCTGGGCCTGATCTTCATCCTGATCTTCCGCATGGCAGCCAAGAAGGCGACGTCCGGCCAGCCGGGCGCTCTGCAGAACTTCGTCGAGGTTCTGGTCGAGTTCGTCGATGGCAGCGTGCGTGACAGCTTCCACGGCCGCAGCGCGGTGATCGCACCGTTGGCGCTGACGATCTTCGTCTGGGTGTTCCTGATGAACGCCATCGACCTGATTCCGGTCGACTGGATCCCGATGGCCGCGGCCTGGATCTCCGGCGATTCGCACATCCCGTTCCGCGCCGTGTCGACCACCGACCCGAACGCGACACTGGGCATGGCCCTGTCGGTATTCGCGCTGATCATCTTCTACAGCATCAAGGTCAAGGGCATCGGCGGCTTCATCGGCGAACTGACCCTGCACCCGTTCGGCAGCAAGAACATCTTCGTTCAGATCCTGCTGATTCCGGTGAACTTCCTGCTCGAATTCGTCACCCTGATCGCCAAGCCGATCTCGTTGGCCCTGCGACTGTTCGGCAACATGTATGCCGGCGAGCTGGTGTTCATCCTGATCGCCGTGATGTTCGGC
Source organism: Pseudomonas sp. PS01301 (assembly GCF_029960215.1). Taxonomy (NCBI): domain Bacteria; kingdom Pseudomonadati; phylum Pseudomonadota; class Gammaproteobacteria; order Pseudomonadales; family Pseudomonadaceae; genus Pseudomonas; species Pseudomonas sp. PS01301. The sequence continues at coordinate 118,543 of NZ_JASCPM010000005.1, forward strand.
AGCGGCCTGTTGTGGCTCAGCGGCCTGGGCGTCGTGCTGCAGTGGGCGTGGGCTGTGTTCCACATCCTGATCATCACGCTGCAGGCATTCATCTTCATGATGTTGACCATCGTCTACCTTTCGATGGCTCACGAAGAAAATCATTAAGGCCCGCCTGGCGAGTCTGATGCCCCTCGCGCCCTGGCGCGAGGGAGGTCCACACGGGCCGAAACACCGGTTTGTAACACCGCTTTAAAACCTAAAAACCAAGCAAAAGACGACGTAAAAAGTCGGGAGGAAAGATGGAAACTGTAGTTGGTCTAACCGCTATCGCTGTTGCTCTGCTGATCGGCCTGGGCGCACTGGGTACCGCTATCGGCTTCGGCCTGCTGGGCGGCAAGTTCCTGGAAGGCGCTGCTCGCCAGCCAGAAATGGTCCCAATGCTGCAAGTTAAAATGTTCATCGTCGCCGGTCTGCTCGACGCCGTGACCATGATCGGTGTTGGTATCGCTCTGTTCTTCACCTTCGCGAACCCCTTCGTTGGTCAACTCGCTGGCTGATCTCTCGAACCTTCGAGTGGATTGGTGTGATGGACAAAGAACGAGCGAGGTGTTGGCGTGAACATTAATGCAACCCTGATTGGCCAGACCGTTGCGTTCTTCATTTTTGTGCTGTTCTGCATGAAGTTCGTGTGGCCTCCGGTCATCGCGGCTTTGCACGAACGTCAGAAGAAGATCGCTGATGGTTTGGACGCTGCCAGCCGAGCAGCTCGCGACCTGGAGTTGGCCCAAGAGAAAGTGGGTCAGCAACTGCGCGAAGCGAAAGCTCAGGCAGCCGAAATCATTGAGCAGGCAAAGAAACGCGGCAACCAGATCGTCGAAGAGGCCGTTGAAAAGGCCCGTATCGACGCTGACCGCGTGAAAGTGCAGGCTCAAGCCGAGATCGAGCAGGAACTGAACGGCGTCAAAGACGCGCTGCGTGCCCAACTGGGCGTGCTGGCCGTAGGCGGTGCCGAGAAGATCCTGGGCGCCACAATCGATCAAAACGCGCACGCGGAGCTGGTTAACAAACTGGCTGCTGAAATCTAAGCGAGGGCGATCATGGCAGAACTGACCACGTTGGCCCGACCTTACGCTAAGGCGGCCTTCGAGCACGCTCAGGCCCACCAGCAGCTGGCCAATTGGTCAGCCATGCTCGGCCTGGCTGCAGCGGTGGCGCAAGACGCCACCATGCAGAGCCTGCTCAAGGCCCCGCGACTGACGAGCGCAGACAAGGCCGCCACGTTCATTGACGTGTGCGGCGACAAGTTCGATGCCAAGGCACAGAATTTCATCCACGTCGTTGCCGAAAACGACCGTCTCCTGCTTCTGCCGGAGATCGCCGAACTGTTCGACCTGTACAAGGCCGAGCAGGAAAAATCGGTCGATGTGGAAGTCACCAGTGCCTTCGCATTGAACCAAGAACAGCAAGACAAACTCGCCAAGGTTCTCAGTGCACGACTCGACCGGGAAGTGCGCCTGCAAGTTGCGGAGGATGCCAGCCTGATAGGTGGCGTCGTCATCCGCGCCGGCGACCTGGTTATCGATGGCTCGATTCGCGGCAAACTCGCGAAACTGGCCGAAGCATTGAAATCTTGAGTTTGAAGGGGCAGCAGAGCAATGCAGCAACTCAATCCTTCCGAAATAAGTGAAATCATCAAGGGTCGCATCGACAAGCTCGATGTGACCTCCCAAGCCCGTAACGAAGGCACCGTCGTCAGCGTTTCCGACGGTATCGTACGGATCCACGGTCTGGCCGACGTCATGTACGGCGAAATGATCGAGTTTCCTGGCGGCGTCTTCGGCATGGCACTCAACCTGGAGCAGGACTCCGTAGGTGCCGTGGTACTGGGCGCCTACACCAGCCTGGCCGAAGGCATGAGCGCCAAGTGCACCGGCCGCATCCTGGAAGTTCCGGTTGGCAAGGAACTGCTGGGTCGCGTCGTCGACGCACTGGGCAACCCTGTCGATGGCAAGGGTCCGCTGGGCAACACCGAGACCGACGCGGTCGAAAAGGTTGCACCGGGCGTTATCTGGCGTAAGTCGGTAGACCAGCCTGTACAGACTGGCTACAAGGCTGTCGACGCCATGATCCCTGTCGGCCGTGGCCAGCGCGAGCTGATCATCGGCGACCGTCAGATCGGCAAGACCGCTCTGGCGATCGACGCGATCATCAACCAGAAGAACTCCGGTATCTTCTGCGTCTACGTTGCCATCGGTCAGAAGCAATCGACCATCGCCAACGTGGTTCGCAAGCTGGAAGAAAACGGCGCCCTGGCCAACACCATCGTGGTGGCTGCCAGTGCTTCGGAATCTCCTGCGCTGCAATTCCTGGCACCTTATGCCGGTTGCACCATGGGCGAGTTCTTCCGTGACCGTGGCGAAGACGCACTGATCGTCTACGACGACCTGTCCAAGCAAGCAGTGGCCTACCGCCAGATTTCCCTGCTGCTGCGTCGTCCACCAGGCCGTGAAGCCTACCCAGGCGACGTGTTCTATCTCCACTCCCGCTTGCTGGAGCGTGCATCGCGCGTTTCCGAAGAATACGTCGAGAAGTTCACCAACGGTGCAGTGACTGGCAAGACCGGTTCCCTGACCGCGTTGCCGATCATCGAAACCCAGGCTGGCGACGTTTCCGCGTTCGTTCCGACCAACGTGATCTCGATCACCGACGGTCAGATCTTCCTGGAATCGGCCATGTTCAACTCGGGCATCCGCCCTGCAGTGAACGCCGGTGTTTCGGTATCCCGCGTAGGTGGTGCCGCTCAGACCAAGATCATCAAGAAGCTGTCCGGTGGTATCCGTACCGCCCTGGCTCAGTACCGTGAACTGGCGGCATTCGCCCAGTTCGCTTCTGACCTGGACGAAGCCACCCGCAAGCAGCTCGAGCACGGCCAGCGCGTGACCGAGCTGATGAAGCAGAAGCAGTACTCGCCGATGTCGATCGCCGACATGGCGCTGTCGCTGTATGCAGCCGAGCGTGGTTTCCTGACCGACGTCGAGATCGCCAAGGTTGGTAGCTTCGAGCAGGCCCTGATTGCTTACTTCAACCGCGATCACGCCGACCTGTTGGCGAAGATCAACGTGAAGGGTGACTTCAATGACGAAATCGACGCTGGCCTCAAGGCCGGTATCGAGAAGTTCAAGGCCACCCAAACCTGGTAAGCCGCAGCAGGGGCCGCAAGGCCCCTGCTTGCTAACCTGATAGGTGTTACATGGCAGGCGCAAAAGAGATTCGCAGTAAGATTGCGAGCATCAAAAGCACGCAAAAAATTACCAGCGCCATGGAAAAAGTGGCGGTCAGCAAAATGCGCAAGGCACAAATGCGCATGGCAGCCAGCCGTCCCTACGCGGAGCGTATCCGCCAGGTGATTGGACATCTGGCCAACGCCAACCCGGAATACCGCCACCCGTTCATGATCGAACGCGCCGTCAAGCGCGTCGGCTATATCGTGGTGAGCAGCGACCGTGGTCTGTGCGGCGGCTTGAACACCAACCTGTTCAAGGCCCTGGTCAAGGACATGGCGGCCAATCGCGAACGCGGCGTCGAAATCGACCTGTGCGTGATCGGCAGCAAGGGTGCAGCGTTCTTTCGCAACTTCGGCGGCAACGTCGTGGCAGCGATCAGCCATCTGGGCGAAGAGCCGTCGATCAATGATCTGATCGGCAGCGTCAAGGTGATGCTGGACGCGTACCTGGAAGGCCGTATCGATCGCCTGTCCGTGGTGTCCAACAAGTTCATCAATACCATGACGCAACAACCAACGGTGGAGCAGTTGATCCCGTTGGAGGCAACCCCGGATCAAGAACTCAAGCACCACTGGGATTACCTGTACGAACCCGACGCCAAAGAGCTGCTTGAAGGCCTGATGGTGCGTTACGTGGAGTCGCAGGTGTACCAGGCGGTGGTCGAGAACAACGCTGCTGAACAAGCGGCGCGGATGATCGCAATGAAGAATGCAACCGACAACGCCGGCGACCTGATCAGCGATTTGCAGCTGATCTACAACAAGGCGCGTCAGGCTGCGATCACCCAAGAGATCTCGGAAATCGTCGGCGGCGCTGCCGCGGTTTAACGGTTCAAATATTCAGAGGATCCAGCTATGAGTAGCGGACGTATCGTTCAAATCATCGGCGCCGTTATCGACGTGGAATTTCCACGCGACAGCGTACCGAGCATCTACAACGCGCTGAAGGTACAAGGCGCTGAAACCACTCTCGAAGTCCAGCAGCAGCTGGGCGACGGCGTGGTTCGTACCATCGCCATGGGTTCCACCGAAGGCCTGAAACGCGGCCTGAACGTGCTCGACAGCGGCGCAGCCATTTCCGTCCCTGTCGGCAAGGCCACCCTGGGCCGCATCATGGACGTTCTGGGCAACCCGATCGACGAAGCGGGCCCGATCGATACCGAAGAGCGCTGGGGCATTCACCGTCCAGCACCTTCCTTCGCGGAACAGGCAGGCGGCAACGACCTGCTGGAAACCGGCATCAAGGTTATCGACCTGGTCTGCCCGTTCGCCAAGGGCGGTAAAGTCGGTCTGTTCGGTGGTGCCGGTGTCGGCAAGACCGTGAACATGATGGAGCTGATCCGTAACATCGCCATCGAGCACAGCGGTTATTCCGTGTTCGCCGGTGTGGGTGAGCGTACCCGTGAGGGTAACGACTTCTACCACGAGATGAAGGACTCCAACGTTCTGGACAAGGTAGCCCTTGTCTACGGCCAGATGAACGAGCCGCCGGGTAACCGTCTGCGCGTCGCCCTGACCGGTCTGACCATGGCCGAGAAATTCCGTGACGAAGGTAACGACGTTCTGCTGTTCGTCGACAACATCTATCGTTACACCCTGGCCGGTACCGAAGTATCCGCACTGCTGGGCCGTATGCCTTCGGCAGTAGGTTACCAGCCGACCCTGGCCGAAGAGATGGGCGTTCTGCAGGAACGCATCACTTCGACCAAGGAAGGTTCGATCACCTCGATCCAGGCGGTATACGTACCTGCGGATGACTTGACCGACCCGTCGCCGGCGACCACCTTCGCCCACTTGGACGCCACCGTCGTACTGTCCCGTGACATCGCTTCCCTGGGTATCTACCCAGCGGTCGATCCACTGGACTCGACTTCGCGCCAGCTGGACCCGAACGTGATCGGCCAGGAGCACTACGACACCGCTCGCGGCGTTCAGTACGTGCTGCAGCGCTACAAAGAGCTGAAGGACATCATTGCGATCCTGGGTATGGACGAGCTGTCGGAAACCGACAAGCAGTTGGTATCCCGCGCTCGTAAGATCCAGCGCTTCCTGTCGCAGCCGTTCTTCGTGGCTGAAGTCTTCACCGGTGCCTCGGGTAAATACGTTTCCCTGAAAGACACCATCGCAGGCTTCAAAGGCATCCTCAACGGCGACTACGACCACCTGCCGGAACAAGCGTTCTACATGGTCGGCGGCATCGAAGAAGCGATCGAGAAAGCCAAGAAACTGTAATCCTGGCGCCCGGCAACGGGCGCTAATCAGGTTGAGGCAAGTATGGCTATGACAGTCCATTGCGATATCGTCAGCGCGGAAGGAGAAATCTTTTCCGGCCTGGTCGAGATGGTGATTGCGCACGGTAACCTGGGTGATATCGGTATCGCTCCAGGCCACGCCCCGCTGATCACTGATCTAAAGCCGGGCCCGATCCGCCTGATCAAGCAGGGTGGCGAAGCCGAGGTGTTCTACATCTCTGGTGGTTTCCTCGAGGTTCAGCCGAACATGGTCAAGGTTCTTGCCGACACCGTGCAGCGCGCTGCCGACCTGGATGAAGCTTCCGCTCAGGAAGCCGTCAAGGCTGCCGAGAAGGCCCTGAACGAAAAAGGCGCAGACTTCGATTACGGATCTGCCGCCGCACGCCTGGCCGAGGCTGCAGCCCAGCTGCGCACCGTCCAGCAGATCCGCAAGAAATTCGGCGGCTGATGCGTCGATTCACTTGCGATTGAGTAAAAGGGTAGCCTCGGCTACCCTTTTTCTTTTTCAGCATTTCCTCCCCGGTCAGCCCGCTGGCCATTCTCCGGATTGGTAGCCGTCCATGTCTCTCGATATCGTCATTCTCGCCGCTGGCCAGGGCACGCGCATGCGCTCGGCCCTGCCCAAGGTATTGCACCCTGTCGCCGGCAATTCCATGCTCGGCCATGTTATCCACAGCGCGCGCCAACTCCAGCCGCAGGGCATTCATGTAGTGATCGGCCATGGCGCCGACGCGGTACGCGAACGCCTCGCTGCCGATGATCTGAATTTCGTGTTGCAGGACAAGCAGCTGGGTACGGGCCATGCGGTCGCACAGGCGGTTCCGGGCCTGAGCGCCGATAATGTGTTGATTCTCTACGGTGACGTACCGCTGATCGAGGTGGCGACCCTGCAGCGGCTGCTGCAGAAGGTCAGTGCCGATCAACTGGGTCTGCTCACCGTCAACCTGGCCGACCCCACGGGCTACGGGCGCATCGTGCGTGATGCCAATGGCCAGGTGCAAGCCATCGTCGAGCACAAGGACGCCAGCGACGCACAGAAAGCCATAAAGGAAGGCAACACCGGTATTCTTGCGGTCCCTGGAAAGCGCTTGGCCGACTGGCTGGCGCGCCTGTCCAACGACAACGCCCAGGGTGAGTATTACTTGACCGACGTGATCGCCATGGCGGTCAGCGACGGCTTGGTGGTTGCCACGGAAACCGCCCAGGATCCGATGGAAGTACAGGGCGCCAACGATCGGCGTCAGCTCGCGGAACTGGAGCGTCACTACCAGCTGCGTGAAGGTCGTCGCCTGATGGCCCAAGGCGTGACCTTGCGCGACCCGGCACGTTTTGACGTGCGCGGAGACGTCAGCGTGGGCCGCGATGTACTGATCGACGTCAACGTGGTGCTCGAAGGCCGCGTGATGATCGAAGACGACGTGGTCATCGGTCCCAATTGCTACATCAAGGACAGCACCCTGGGCCGCGGCGTGGTGGTCAAGGCCAACAGTCATCTGGACGGTGCCGTGTTGCATGAAAACAGCGATGCCGGCCCGTTCGCGCGGCTGCGGCCGGGTACGGTGCTGGAAGCTCGCGCCCATGTAGGTAACTTTGTCGAGCTGAAGAACGCGCGCATGGGCGAGGGCGCCAAGGCCGGTCACTTGACCTACCTAGGTGATGCGGACATCGGTGCCGGCAGCAATATCGGTGCGGGGACCATTACCTGCAACTACGACGGCGCGAACAAATGGAAAACCACCATTGGTGAGGACGTGTTCATTGGTTCGAACAATTCGCTGGTAGCGCCTGTGGATATCTTGGCGGGGTCGACCACTGCTGCGGGTTCGACCATTACCCAAGAGGTGCCGGAAGGGCAGTTGGCAGTGGCGCGGACCCGGCAGCGCAATGTTGAAGGGTGGACACGGCCGGTGAAGGTCAAAAAGCCTTAGTTATCCACAGCACGGTGATTTTATCACTGGCGTCTTCGAGGGCAGAGGGCTTGGCCGCCCGCCCCGCTCCCACAGTGTCCTGTGTGCTAATTCGTGAGAGCGAGGCGGGCGGTGAGCCCTCCGCCCCACGAAGAGATTACACAAAAGCTTTGCTTCACCATTGACGGACCTTTCATTTTAGGTTTCTATTGCCTTCGTTATCTTTCGAAACGAAACTTAGGTCGTCATGTCGAAGCGCAATACGCCTCAACGCCGTCACAGCATCCTCGCCTTGCTCAACGAGCAGGGCGAAGTGAGTGTGGATAACTTGGCCAAGCATTTCGCCACGTCCGAAGTGACCATTCGCAAGGACCTTGCCGCCCTCGAGAGTCACGGGTTGCTCCTGCGTCGCTACGGCGGCGCGGTGACCATGCCTCAAGAGCTGATTGGCGAACCGGGCCCGCGCGTCTCGGCCATCAAGCAATCCATCGCCCGTGCAGCCGTTCTACGTATCAAGGAACACGCGCGGATCATCATCGACAGTGGCAGCACCACGGCGGCGATGATTCCGGAGTTGGGCAAGCAGCCGGGTCTGGTCGTCATGACCAACTCGCTGCACGTGGCCAACGCTCTGGGTGCGCTGGAGCACGAGCCTGTACTGCTGATGACCGGTGGCACCTGGGATCCGCACTCCGAATCGTTCCAGGGCCAAGTGGCCGAACAGGTATTGCGCTCCTATGACTTCGATCAGCTCTTCATCGGTGCCGACGGCATCGATCTGGAGCGCGGCACGACGACCTTCAACGAGTTGCTGGGCCTGAGCAGGGTAATGGCCGAAGTCGCTCGCGAAGTGATCGTCATGGTCGAGTCCGACAAGGTCGGACGCAAGATTCCCAATCTGGAGCTGCCCTGGGGCCGCATCAGTACCCTCATCACCGATGATCGTCTGCCGCTCGAAGCGCGCGATCAGATTCAGGCGCGCGGGATCGATCTCGTGCTCGCCGCTACCAGCTAGGAGAAGCGAACATGTGTGGAATCGTCGGCGCCATTGCGGAGCGCAACATCACAGCCATTCTGGTCGAGGGTCTCAAGCGCCTGGAATATCGCGGCTACGACAGCGCCGGTGTCGCGGTGCTGGGCGAAGATGGCAGCGTGCAGCGCCGACGTCGTGTGGGCAAAGTCGCCGAACTGCAAACGGCGCTGGCGGAGGAGCCACTGCTCGGCAAGCTGGGGATTGCCCACACCCGCTGGGCTACCCACGGTGCGCCCACCGAACAGAACGCTCACCCCCACTTTTCCACAGACGAAGTGGCCGTGGTGCACAACGGCATCATCGAAAACCACGAAGTGTTGCGCACCCAGCTCAAAGAGCTGGGCTACGTGTTCACCTCGCAGACCGACACCGAAGTCATCGCCCACTTGCTGCACCACACCCTCAAGGCCCTGCCGGACCTGGCCGATGCGCTCAAGGCGACGGTCAAGCAACTGCACGGCGCCTACGGCCTGGCTGCCATCAGTGTGCACCAGCCCGATCGTCTGGTCGCCGCCCGCAGCGGCAGTCCGCTGGTGATCGGCCTGGGCATGGGCGAGAACTTCCTGGCCTCCGACCAGTTGGCCCTGCGCCAGGTGACCGACCGCTTCATGTACCTGGAGGAAGGTGACATCGCCGAGATCCGCCGTGAAAGCGTGCAGATCTGGGACGCTGCGGGCGCACCTGTGGAACGCGAAAGCGTGCAGTACCACGAAGGCGCAGAGGCCGCCGACAAGGGCGAATATCGCCACTTCATGATGAAGGAGATCCACGAGCAACCTACCGTGGTACAGCGCACCCTGGAGGGCCGTCTTGGGCAGAACCAGGTGCTGGTGCAGGCCTTCGGTCCACAGGCGGCCGAACTGTTCGCCAAGGTGCGCAACGTACAGATCGTCGCGTGCGGCACCAGCTATCACGCGGGTATGGTTGCGCGCTACTGGCTCGAAGGCCTGGCCGGCATCCCTTGCCAGGTCGAAGTGGCCAGCGAGTTCCGCTATCGCAAGGTCGTGGTGCAGCCCGACACCTTGTTCGTCTCCATCTCCCAGTCCGGCGAAACGGCTGACACCCTGGCCGCATTGCGCAACGGCAAGCAACTCGGGTTTCTCGGCAGCCTGGCCATCTGCAACGTCGGCATCAGCTCCCTGGTGCGCGAGTCCGACCTGACCCTGCTGACTCAGGCAGGCCCGGAGATCGGTGTGGCTTCGACCAAGGCGTTCACCACGCAGCTGGTCGCGCTGATGTTGCTGACGCTTTCCCTTGGCCAGGTACACGGATCATTGGAGGAGGGTGTCGAGGCGCAGCTGGTGGCCGAGCTCCGGCGCCTGCCCACCCGCCTGGGCGAAGCCCTGGCCATGGACACCACCATCGAGCGCATCGCCGAGCTGTTCGCCGAGAAGCACCACACGCTGTTCCTGGGCCGCGGCGCGCAGTTCCCGGTGGCAATGGAAGGTGCACTGAAGCTCAAGGAGATCTCCTACATCCATGCCGAAGCCTATCCTGCTGGCGAATTGAAGCACGGGCCGCTGGCGCTGGTGGACAAGGACATGCCGGTGGTCACCGTGGCACCGAACAACGAGCTACTGGAAAAACTCAAATCCAACCTGCAGGAAGTGCGCGCGCGCGGCGGCGAGCTGGTGGTATTCGCCGATGAGCAGGCGCAGCTGAGCAACGGCCCCGGCACTCATGTGGTGGCCATGCCGCACATCATTGATGCGTTGGCGCCAATCCTCTACACCATTCCGTTGCAGCTGCTTTCGTACTACGTGGCGGTGCTGAAGGGGACGGATGTGGATCAGCCGCGCAATTTGGCGAAGTCGGTGACGGTGGAGTGAGGGGGGAGTAGGTTGCGAACTGTGGTCGTTCGGATTGAAAACCGTTCAGTAAGCTAAAAAACCGTACGAACAGGGGGCCTTCAGGTCCCCTGCTGGCCAGGCCTCATCGTGTAGCGGTCTGCCAGCAAGGCGCATTTCCGCGGCGCTGCATACTCGATTCGCGAGCTTTGCTCACTCCTGCGGATTTTGTATCACTTGAATCAGCCGGCTTCAAACCACCCCCTCAACCGATCTCGAAAGCTCTGTATCAACGGCTCCCTCGACCGTCCCCGCCGCAAAGCCAACGAAAACGGTGCCTGATACCCGAACGTCGTCGGTAACAGCACCTTCAACCGCTTCTGATCCGCCCAGAATTGCGCGTAGTGTTCCGGCAGATAGCCGATATACGCCCCCGACAACACCAAGATCAGTTGCGCCTCCATCGATTCCACCGTCGCCGCGCTGTGCTTGAACCCGTGGCGGGCCAGTTCCGCCTGGCTCCAGTACCCGCGCCCGACCATCCGTTGTTGGGTGATCACCTCGGCTGGAATTCGCCGCTGCTCGAACAACTCATGCCGATCGCTGCAATACAGCCAGTGTTGTTCGCGGTACAGCGCTTGGTACATAAGCCCATTCATGCGCACGGAGAAGGCGCCGATGGCCAGGTCCAGGCGATTTTCCTGCAAGCCCAGTTGCAGTTGCGCGGGGCTGAGCACGGACAGGTGCAGGTGTACTGCGGGGTGTTCCTTGCTGTAGGCGCCGATGACGTCGGCCAGCGGCAGCGCCGGGTCGCTGACGGTGGAGTCGAGCACGCCGAGATTGAGAGTGCCGCGCAGTTCGCCTTTGAGGGCGGCGCTGTAGCGTTCGAAGCCTTCGAGTTCGGCGAGCAGGCGCAGGGTTTCCTGATGGAACAGTTCGCCTTTGCTGGTCAGGCTGAAGCCACCACGGCCGCGGTGGCAGAGCACCAGGCCGAGCTGGGTTTCGAGCTGGCTCATGTAGGTGCTGATGGCGGAAGTGGAGAGGTTGAGTTCCTGCTGCGCTGCGGCGAAGCCCTGGTGGCGTACTACGCAGGCGAAGATGCGCAGCAGTTTGAGGTCGGGCAGGGCAGAGGACATTGGGGTGGGCTCCGGGGCAGTTCAGGTCTTGTAGGGTTGGGCTGTGGCGCGGGCAGAGCCCTTTTCCACAGGTCCATTGCCGGATGGGATATCGCAGTGTTTCAGAGGGCCAGTGTATCCGCGGATAGTTTAGAAATCTCTGAACTGATTATTTGTGGGCAGCGATTCTTCTAGCTGCGGGGCGTCACCAGAATGGAGTCACTTCAATGACCACAAAGTGAGGCCACCCCGTGGACACGACTTTCCACCAGCCTTTGGGCGGGAACGAGATGCCTCGTTTCGGCGGCATCGCCACCATGCTGCGTTTGCCTCATATACAAGCCGCCGAAGAACTCGATCGGTTGGATGCAGCGTTTATCGGTATTCCGCTAGATATTGGCACTTCGCTGCGTTCCGGCACTCGTTTCGGGCCACGGCAGATTCGTGCCGAGTCGGTGATGATCCGTCCTTACAACATGGCCACCGGTGCCGCGCCGTTCGATTCGCTGAACGTGGCCGACATCGGCGATGTGCCGATCAATACCTTCAACCTGCTCGATGCGGTGCGCATCATCGAGCAGGAATACGACCGGATTCTGGGCCACGGTATCGTGCCGCTGACGCTGGGAGGCGATCACACGCTGACGCTGCCGATCCTGCGGGCCATTCACAAGAAGCATGGCAAGGTCGGACTGGTGCATATCGATGCGCATGCCGACGTCAACGATCACATGTTCGGCGAGAAGATTGCCCACGGCACCACGTTCCGCCGCGCGCAGGAAGAGGGTCTGCTGGACAGCGACCGTGTGGTGCAGATCGGCCTGCGGGCTCAGGGTTATACCGCCGAGGATTTCAACTGGAGCCGCAAGCAGGGTTTCCGTGTGGTGCAGGCCGAGGATTGCTGGCACAAGTCGCTGACGCCGTTGATGGCCGAAGTCCGCGAGAAGGTCGGTGGTGGGCCGGTGTACTTGTCGTTCGACATCGATGGCATCGACCCGGCCTGGGCACCGGGCACCGGGACACCGGAGGTCGGCGGGCTGACTACGATCCAGGCGCTGGAGATAATCCGAGGTTGCCAGGGGCTGGACTTGATCGGTTGCGATCTGGTCGAGGTGTCGCCGCCGTATGACACCACCGGCAACACCTCGCTGCTGGGCGCCAACCTGTTGTACGAAATGCTCTGTGTGCTGCCGGGCGTCGTCCGTCGATGAGCCGTGAAACCGAGGTTCTCGAGGCGGCTGCGGCGCTGGTCGCGGCCTTTGCCAGCAACGACACGGCACGTTATTTCGACTGTTTCAGTCCTGACGCCAGTTTTGTCTTTCATACCCTGGCCAAGCCGCTGAACTCGCGGGCCGAGTATGAAACGTTGTGGCAGCAATGGCAGATCGATGGTTTTGCGGTGCTGGGCTGTGAGTCGAGTAACGCCTGGGTCAACGTGCAGGGCGATACGGCCATTTTCGTGCATGACGTGGCGACGCATGTGCGCATCGGTACCCAAGAGCTGCGCTTGAAGGAGCGCGAGACGATCGTATTCCGCTGTGAGGGCGAGCGCTGGCTGGCCTGGCATGAGCATTTGTCGGAAGTGACGGGCTAACCGCCGCGACATTATAAAAAAATAGCAGCAACCCTCCGCCCGGGGTCAACGGGCGGCCATAAAGGGTCAGCGTGCCTGCGCTGGCCTTACAACAACCGTGACAGGTGCTGGAGCAACACATGAGCCATTCGACGCGTATCGAAACCTTTGGTGTCGAGCAGATACCCGACAACCAACGCGATGCTTCCCCTATCGATCTGTTTCGCTTGATCTTCGGCGGTGCCAATACGTTTGCTACGGCGGTGCTGGGCAGTTTCCCGGTGCTGTTCGGGCTTTCGTTCCAGGCCGGGGTCTGGGCGATTCTACTGGGCGTGGCGGTGGGGGCGTTGATTCTCGCGCCGATGGGCCTGTTCGGCGCCATTAACGGCACCAACAACGCGGTGTCGTCCGGGGCACACTTCGGCGTCCACGGGCGCATCATCGGTTCGTTTCTGTCACTGCTCACGGCGGTGGCGTTCTTTTCCCTCTCGGTCTGGAGCTCTGGCGACGCGTTGGTCGGTGGCGCGAGACGACTGGTTGGATTGCCGGAAACCGACTTCAGCCTGGGCTTGGCCTACGGGCTGTTTGCGGTGCTGGTATTAATCGTCTGCATCTTCGGTTTTCGCTTCATGCTGTGGGTCAACAAAATCGCGGTGTGGGCGTCGAGCCTGCTGTTTCTGCTGGGCATTCTGGCGTTTGCCGGGCCGTTCGATGCGGGCTATGCCGGCAGCGTCAATCTGCAACAACCGGGCTTCTGGGCGGCGTTCATCGGCGCGGCGTTGCTGGCGATGAGCAACCCGGTGTCGTTCGGCGCCTTTCTCGGCGATTGGTCACGCTACATTCCGCGTGATATCGACAAGACCCGCATCATGCTCGCGGTGCTGGCCGCTCAGGCCGGTACGCTGATTCCCTTCCTGTTCGGCCTGTGCACTGCGACGCTGGTCGCGTCCCAGGCACCGCAATACATCGAGGCGAATAACTATGTCGGCGGCCTGCTGGCGATTTCGCCGAGCTGGTTCTTCCTGCCGGTGTGCCTGATTGCGGTGATCGGTGGCCTGTCGACCGGCACTACGGCGCTGTATGGCACGGGGCTGGACATGTCGAGCATGTTTCCGCGCCTGCTCAGCCGCGCTGGCGCCACGCTGTTGATCGGTGTGGCGGCGATTGCCTTTATCTTCATTGGCCGCTTCACCTTCAATCTGGTCCAGAGCGTGTCGACCTTCGCGGTGCTGATCATCACCTGCACCAGCCCGTGGATGGTGGTGATGATCCTTGGCCTGATCAGCCGTCGCGGTTTTTATCACGCCGATGACTTGCAGGTGTTCACTCGTGGCCAGCGCGGCGGTCGCTACTGGTTCCACCATGGCTGGAACTGGCGCGGCCTGGGCGCGTGGATTCCGAGCGCGGCGGTGGGCCTGTGCTTCGTCAATCTGCCGGGGCAATTTGTCGGGCCGCTGGGCGAACTGGCCGGCGGTATCGACATCAGTCTGCCGATCACGCTGGGCCTTGCCGCGCTGCTGTACCTGACCTTGCTGCGCACGTTTCCGGAGCCGGCTTCGGTATACGGCCCTAGGGGCGCGCACCCGATGCTGGGCCGCAAGGCCATGAGCAACGTCACTCAATCGGCCACCGCCCATTTGTGATCCGTGCTGTGCCCAAGCGGGCACAGGCGGCGAGGTTCGCCCATGAAACTGGAAATCTTTCGTACGCTGTGGGGCTATCGCGGTACATGGCAACAGGCGCTGGTCGAGGCGCGTGCCGCGGGCTTCGACGGCTTCGAGGCGCGCATCCCCGAGGACGCGACCGAGCGGGCGGCGTTCGCGGCGTTCCTGCGTGACAATCGCGTGCCGTACATCGCCATTCTTTTTACTTCGACGCCGGTGCTGCCGTTGCAGGCGGCAACGCCGGCCGAGCACCTGACGGACTTTGCCCGCAAGTTGCAACTGGCCGTCGAACTGGAACCACGCTTCGTCAATGTACTGGCCGGCAACGACCGCTGGCCGCTGGCTCAGCAGGTCGACTTTTTCGCTGAGGCGCTGGAGATTGCAAAACGCAGCGGCCTGACCTGCAGCTTTGAAACCCACCGCGCGCGCTCGCTGTTCAATCCGTGGCTGACCCTGCAATTGATCGAGCAAGTGCCCGACCTGCGCTTTACCAGCGACATCAGCCATTGGGTGGTGACGTGCGAGCGACTGCTCGACGATCCCGCCGATGACCTCAGCGCCTTTGTCGAGCGCGTGCATCACATTCAGGCCCGGGTCGGCTATGACCAGGGCCCGCAAGTGCCGCATCCCGGCGCGCCGGAATACGCCGCTGCGCTGGCGTTTCATCAGCAGCACTGGCAAGCCATCTGGCGCTCGCAACAGGCCCGCGGCTACACCGGCACGACGCTGACGCCGGAGTTCGGCCCCGATGGTTACCTGCATCATTTGCCGTTCACCGATGTGCCGGTGGCCGACCTGTGGAACCTGAATGCGTGGATGGGCCGCACCGAGCGCGAACACTTCACTGCCTTTTCCAACCGTCCAGAGAGCCTGCTGCCATGAGTGAACGTTCTGCTTTCACCCGCATTCCCGTGGTCGATATCCACGGTCTGTTCAGCGAACGCCTGGAAGATCGCCAGGCAGTGGCCCAGGCGCTCGGCGAGGCGGCCCGCCATGTGGGCTTTCTGTACATCACCGGCCACGGCATCGCGCCGCAGCTGATCGATAACCTGCACCGCGCCGCCGAACAGTATTTCGCCCAGCCGCTGGACGCCAAGATGCAGCACTACATCGGCGCTTCCGAGAGCCACAAGGGCTTCGTTCCCGAGGGGGAGGAGGTGTACGGCACCGGCAAGCCGGACCATAAAGAGGCGTTCGATATCGGTTTTGAAGTACCGGCAGACAACCCGCTGGTGCTCAATGGCACGCCGCTGCTGGGGCCGAACAACTGGCCGACCCTGCCAGGTTTTCAAGCGGCAGTACAGGCCTATTACAAAGCGGTGTTTGCCTTGGGGCATCAGCTGTTTCGCGGCTTTGCGCTGGCGCTGGGCCTGGATGAACATGCCTTCGACGACATGGCCTGCTTTCCGCCGTCCAAGCTGCGCCTGATCCATTATCCGTTCGATGGCGACGCACAGGACGCACCGGGCATCGGCGCGCACACCGACTACGAGTGCTTCACCATTCTCAAGGCCGACCAGCCGGGCCTTGAGGTAATGAACGAGCAGGGCGAGTGGATCGATGCGCCGCCGGTCGACGGCGCCTTCGTGGTCAATATCGGCGACATGCTCGAGGTGATGACCGCCGGCGCCTTTGTCGCCACCGCGCACCGGGTGCGCAAGGTCAAGCAGGAGCGTTATTCGTTTCCGCTGTTCTATGCCTGCGATTACCACACCCAGATCAAACCGCTGCCGCCCTTCGCGGCCGGCGAGCAGAGCTACGCGCCCATCGCCATTGGCGAGCACATGTGGGCCCAGGCTTTACAGACCTATCAGTACCTTCGCCAGCGTGTCGCCGACGGGCAGATTGCCTTGCCGCAGCACGCCAGAAAGCCTTCTAGCTTCGGGCACCTGAAAAACCAGAACGTGACTTCGTGATCTGCCTTTCCCCTCAATCTGGAATCATGACTATGCCAAACACCACGTTTTCGCGCCTTGCCACTTCTGTGCTCATAGGTGCCGCCCTGTTCGCCGGCAGCGTGCAGGCCGCGCCCACTGCCACGCCCGGTACGCTGAAGGTCGGCATGGAGATTTCTTACCCGCCGTTCGAGTCCTACGACGGCGACAAGGTGGTGGGCTTTGACCCTGAGGTATCGACCGCGCTGGCCAAGCAACTGGGCGACCTGAAGGTCGAGTTCGTCGACACCCGCTTTCCGAACCTGATCCTGGGCCTGAACGCCAACCGCTTCGACACCATCATTTCCGGCATGTACATCACCGACGAGCGCACCAAGCAGGCCGACGCGATTCCGTACGCGCAAGTCGGCGCGGCGATCATGGTGCGCAGCGACAGCACCGCCAAACCGCAGCAGCCTGAAGACTTGTGCGGTCTGAAAGTCGGCTTGCAGCAGGGCACCAACTGGATCAACCAGCTCAAGGCAGTGTCGGCTGATTACTGCACCAAGCAGAACAAGGGCGAGATCGCCATCAGCGAATTTCCGACCACCGCAGAAGCTTCGCAGGCGTTGATGTCCGGCAATATCCAGGCGCATCTGGAAATCTCGGCGGCAGCGAAAATGATCGTCGACAAGGCCCGTGGCCGGATCGTGATCAGCTCGCAGAAATCCCTGTACCCGCAGACCCTCGGCATCTATGTGAAGAAAGGCAACACCGAGCTGCTGGAAAAGATGCGTGGCGTGGTTGAGACCTACAAGCGCAGCGGCGAGTACAGCGAACTGCTGAAGAAGTACAACCTGGACCCTGCCTGACATCCTCCCTGTGCAGGAGCGTGGCGGTCCGGCATTCCGGCAAGCGCGCTCTTGCAACGTTCGTGCTAACCCCGAGCTGATCGCCATCCATCCGCTATACCGAGGTCAACATGGCATTCGAATGGGCCTACTTTTTCTCACTGTTCTCCGTCTCGGCCTTCTGGAAGGCCTGCCTGACGGTGGTGCAGCTCAGCACCTTGTCCTGGACTCTGGGTCTGGTGCTGGGCTTTGTACTGGCCAGCGCCAAGCTGTCGACGCGTGCCTGGCTGCGTCTGCCGGTCAGCCTGTACATCTGGCTGTTTCGCAGCATTCCGCTGTTGGTGCTGCTGGTGTTCGTCTATAACCTGCCGCAGCTGTTTCCAGCCGCCGGCAGCGTGCTGTCGCAGCCGTTCTATTCGGGGCTGATCGCTTTGGTACTGACTGAAACCGCGTACATGGCCGAGATTCACCGGGGCGGCCTGCTGTCGGTGCTCAAGGGCCAGCGCGAAGCGGCCAAGGCGCTGGGCATTCGCGGGCTGGGTGCGCAGCGGCTGGTGATCATCCCGCAGGCGATTCGTATCTCCTTGCCGACGTTGACCAACGAATACGTGACCATCGTCAAACTCACCTCGCTGGTCTCGGTGATCTCGCTCAGCGAGCTGCTGCTGGTCGGCCAGCGCCTGTACGCGCAAAATTTTCTGGTGCTGGAAACCCTGGCAGCGGTAGCCGTGTATTACGTGCTGATCGTTACCCTGTTCGGCTGGCTGTTGCAGTGGGCCGAGCGCCATCTGGACCTCTCACGCAAAAACGCACAAACCCTGGAGGCCGTGCAGACCGAAGCCTTGCGCCAACCAGCCGGCCTTGCGAAGCCGCGTTGCGAGCCGGTGGCGGGACAGCCCGACGCCTTGCAACTGCGCAACATTCACAAGCGCTATGGCAACCATGAAGTGCTCAAGGGCATCGACCTCGCTGTGCGGCCCGGTGAGGTGATTTCGATCATCGGCCCGTCCGGCTCCGGCAAGACCTCGTTGATCCGCACTATCAATAGCCTGGAGACCATTGATCAGGGCGAAATCGTGCTGTTCGGCCATGACTTCATCCAGGCCGGCACACGCACCGATTCTCCGGTGATCCGCCAAGGCATCCGGCGCATCGGCATGGTCTTCCAGAACTTCAATCTGTTCCCGCACCGGACCATTCTCGACAACGTCATCCTTGCCCCGCGTTACCACAGCCTGGCCAGTACGGCTGAGTTGCGCCGCAAGGGCCATGCCTTGCTGGACCGGGTCGGGCTGCTGGCGCATGCCGACAAGTATCCGCACCAGTTATCGGGCGGCCAGCAACAGCGCGTGGCGATTGCCCGCGCGCTGGCGATGGAGCCGGACATCATGCTGTTCGACGAACCGACCTCGGCGCTGGACCCGGAACTGGTGGGCGATGTGCTCAAGGTGATTGGTGACCTGGCGGCCGAAGGCATGACCATGCTGATCGTCACCCACGAGATGGATTTCGCCCTGTCGATTTCCGATCGCATCGTGTTCATGGAAAACGGCCACGTGGTCACCGACGCCTCGCCAGCGGCGATCCGCCACAAAGGCGATGCGCGGGTGCGGCGCTTTATCGGTCTGGAACAGGAGAGCGCAGCATGAGTACGTGTGCAAGCACTTGCGGAGAGTTTCTGGTCAAGCAACTGCATGCCTGGGGCGTCGACATGGTGTTCGGCATTCCCGGCGTGCACACCGTCGAGCTGTATCGCGGCCTGCCGCACAGCGGAATTCGCCATGTCACGCCGCGCCACGAACAGGGCGCGGGTTTCATGGCCGACGGCTATGCGCGTGTCAGTGGCAAGCCTGGCGTATGTTTCATCATCACCGGCCCCGGCATGACCAATATCCTCACCGCGATGGGCCAGGCGTATGCCGACTCGATTCCGATCCTGGTGATTTCCAGCGTCAACGAGCGTCATCGCCTGGGCCTGGGCAACGGCTATCTGCACGAGTTGCCCAACCAGCGGACGATGGTCGCCGGCGTCAGCGCGTTCAGCCACACGCTGATGAGCGTCGACGAACTGCCTGCTGTGCTGGCGCGGGCCTTTGCGGTGTTCGACAGCCAGCGCCCACGTCCGGTGCACATCGAGCTGCCGCTGGACATCATCACCGCCAGCGCCGATCACCTGACGCTGGTGCCGCGCCAGGTCATCGCCCGACCGGCGCCGGACCTTGAAGCGATCAGCAAAGCGGCTGCGCGGTTGCGCGCAGCCCAGCGGCCGCTGCTGTTACTCGGTGGAGGCTGCGTGGCCGCGATGGACGAAGTCCGCGAGCTGGTCACCCGGCTGGATGCACCGACGGCCCTGACCATCAATGCCAAAGGTTTGTTGCCGGGCGGGCACCCGTTGTTGCTGGGCAGCAACCAGTCGCTGATACCGGTACGGCAACTAGCGCTGGACGCCGATGTGGTGCTGGCGATCGGCACCGAGCTGGGCGAGACCGATTACGATGTGGTGTTCGATGGCAACTTCAGGATTGGCGGCGAACTGATCCGCATCGATATCGATGCCGAACAGTTGACCCGCAACCATACGCCGCATCTCGCGATCCTCAGTGATGCGACGGCAGCGATACGCGCTTTGCTCGCCGAGCTGCCGGCGCGGGCGGCCAGTGCCGATAGCCTTGGCGTGCAGCGCACGGCGGCGGTGCAGCGGCAACTGGCCGAGGATTTCAGCGGCTTGGCGCACTACCGCAAACTGTTCGACTGCGTGCTTGAAGTACTGCCCGAGGCGCGCTTTGTCGGCGACTCGACGCAGACGGTGTACAGCGGCAATCACCTGGTCGAGCTCAGCAGCCCACGCCGCTGGTTCAACGCCTCCACCGGCTACGGCACTCTTGGCTACGGCCTGCCGGCGGCCATCGGCGCCAAGTTGGCCGAGCCTGCGCGGGTGGTGATCAGCCTGATGGGCGACGGTGGCATTCAGTTCACCCTGCCGGAACTGGCCAGCGCCGTGGAAGCGCAGGTTGGCATCATCGTGCTGCTCTGGAATAACCAGGGCTACGGCGAGATCAAAAGCTACATGCAACGCCGCGACATCACGCCGCTGGGCGTTGACATCTACACCCCGGACTTTCTCGCGATAGCCCGCGGGTTTGGCTGCGTGGCCGAGCGCGCCCGCGATTACCAACACCTGCAAACCCTGCTGCGCGAAGCCCCGGATGATCGTCCGCTGATCATCGAAATCAACCAGGCTCCACCGTTTGCCCCCTGAACCCGCTATAAAATCCCCGATGGAGCCACACCATGAACACCCCGCACTACATCAATGGCCGCTGGCAGGCGGGCGAGGGCGCTGATGTCCTGACCGTGTACGATCCGGCACAGGGACTGCCCTTCGTCGAACTGATCGCCGCCAGCAGCGCGCAGGTCGATCAGTCCGTGGCTGCCGCCCGCACCGCGCTGCCTGCTTGGAAAAACACCACTGTCGCCGAGCGCGCCGCCGTATTGCGCGGTTTCGCCGAGCACCTTACCCAGCGCCGCGAAGCGCTGGTCGCCTTGCAGATGCGCAACAACGGCAAGCCTCGGCACGAAGCCGAAGTCGATCTCGACGACGCTGTGGCGACCTTCGGCTATTACGCCAGGCTGATCGAAACCCAGGCCAGCCACCGCAACGTCGAACTGGCCGTGCCCGGCTTCACGTCCCGCACACGGCTGGAACCGGTGGGCGTGGTCGGCCTGATCGTGCCGTGGAATTTTCCACTGGTCACCAGCGCCTGGAAACTCGCCCCGGCCCTGGCGGCCGGTTGCACCGTGGTGCTCAAACCCTCGGAAGTCACCCCGCTGATCGAGCAGGCCTACGCCGAAATCGCCGATAGCCTGGGTTTGCCCGCCGGCGTGCTGAATATCGTCAACGGCAAGGCCGACATCGGCGCGGCATTGAGCAACCATGCGGGCCTCGACAAGCTGTCGTTCACCGGCAGCAACAGCGTAGGTAGCCAGGTGATGCACAGCGCAGCAGCATTCTGTCGGCCAGTTACTCTGGAGCTGGGCGGAAAATCCGCGTTTATCGTGTTCGATGACTGCGACCCCGACGAGGCGGTGGAATGGATCGTGGGTGGCATCTGCTGGAACGCAGGACAAATGTGCTCGGCCACTTCGCGGCTGCTGATTCAGGACGGCATCGCCGAGGCACTGATCCCGCGCTTGCAGGCTGCGTTCGCCGCGCTGCGGGTGGGTAACCCCCTGACCGAAGAGGTCGACATGGGACCGCTGACCAGCCAGGCGCAGTGGCATAAGGTGCGCGAGTATTTCGCCATTGCCGAACAGGAAGGCTTGCGGTGCCTGAGCGGCGGCGCCGCGCTGACGCGAGACGGCTGGTTCGTAAGCCCGACGCTGTACCACGACGTGCCGACGAGCAGCCGTTTGTGGAATGAAGAAATCTTCGGCCCGGTGCTGTGTACTCAGCTTTTCAGCCGTGAACAAGAGGCGATCGATCGTGCCAACGACAGCCGCTTCGGCCTGGTGGCCACGGTAGCCAGCCGCGATATCGCCCGCGCCGAGCGGGTGGCTGATGCGCTTGAGGTCGGGCACGTGTGGATCAACTCGATTCAAGCGGTGTTCGTCGAAACGTCGTGGGGTGGCAGCAAGGGCAGCGGCATTGGTCGCGAACTCGGCCCCTGGGGGCTGGCGGCGTATCAGGCGGTGAAGCATGTGACGCGGGCCGGGGTGCCTGGGCTGAACTGATGCGAGGTAGCCAACCGTGTAAAGTAAAAAAGCCAGGTCGCCTGCGCGCCTGGCTTTTTGTTCATCGCAACCTTTTTTCTCCAATGGCATGAGCACAGACGGTTATGCGGCCAGTTGGAGGGTGGGTTTTCCACAAGCCTTCTCACACCGTCCCCTCAGGCTCCACCTTGGCCAATATCCGATCCAGCCGCTCGACGATCTCCTTGTCGATCTTTTCATGCAGTCGCATGATCTCCAGCTCCGCGCGCAGGTTCACCTCGAAGTCCAGGCTCGCGGCCAGGCGGTCTTTGGCTGACTGGCGGTTCTGGCTCATCATGATCACCGGCGCCTGAATGGCTGCGACGGTGGACAGCATCAGGTTGAGGAAAATGTATGGGTAGGGGTCGAAGGCCAGGCCGAAGTGATCGAGCACATCGGTGTTGAGCAGCATCCAGCCCAGCAGGATGATGGTGAAAGCGATGATGAAGGCCCATGAACCACCGATTGCGGCTACCCGGTCGGACAGCCGTTCACCGAAGGTGGCTACCTCGTCAGAGGCGTCACCGGCATCGCGGCTGACGGGCAGTCGCTTTCTCATCTGCTCCAGCACATGGATTTCTTCGGGTTCGAGCTGATGGGGGTGTTTGCCGAGGAAGCGTCGAGCCAGCGGTTCAAGTGGGTGCTTGGTGGCCATGGGGCAGGGTCTTCAGGTGGTGAGGAAGACAGGCACTATCCCATGGAATTCGACGCTGTTGAATGGTCGAAGCTGTGGACACTCAACCCTGCGGCACGATAGCCAGCGCATCCGGCTCAGGGCCTGCCGGCCAGCGCGCCTGCACGGACCAGGTGGCAGTGTCGATCACGGCAATCTCGTCGCCGCCGCTGATGGCCACGAATGCACGCTTGCCGTCCGGCGCCACCACCGCGCCGATGGGCAGGGCTGCGGCGCCCAGCAAGGTTTCGCGATACACCGCGCCTTTTCGGGCCAGATCGATGCGCTTGATCTCGCGCTTGTTCGCCACGTCGATCACCGACAGCTCGGCAGATTTGGCGCAGCTGACCAACGCATGGTTGCCATCGGGTGTCATGACGATGCGGATCGGGAAGCGGCCGGTCTTGATCCGATCCACCACCTTCAGCGTCTGGGTATCGACCAGCGCCACCTCGTCGTCTTCACGGTTGCTCACCCACACATGCTTGCCCGACGGCTCGATGACAATGCCCTCGGTGCTGTTGCCCGTGGGCACCGAGGCGAGCTTGCGGTGCTGTACAAGGTCGACCACCGACAGACTGCCGCCTTTGACGTGGGTCACGTAGGCGCGGCTGGCGTCTGCCGACAGCACCACCATATGGGGCTGACCACCGCCCACGTCGATGCGCTCGAGCACCTTGCCCTGGGCCAGGTCGACCACCAGCAGGCGTTCGCTGTCTTCGGTGGTCACCACGATACGTTGGTTGTCGGGAAAGAAGCGTATGCCGTGGGGGCGCGAATCCTGGCCCAGGTCGATGGTGTGCAACACCTTGCGGGTCGGCCAGTCGATCACGCTCAGGCTGTTGTTGGGCTTGCCCTGGGCGCCATAGTTGCCCACCACCGCCAGCCGACCATCGCCGGCGACGATGACTTCATGGGGGCCGGTGCCGACTGGAAGCTTCAACAGTTCCTTGCCGATGACCATGTCCAGTGCCGACACACTGGCGCCGGCCTTGTTGCCCACCAGCAGGACGTCGGCCGCATGGGCCATCGGCAGGGCGCCGAGCAACAGCCCGGCCAGGCAGGCGCGGCGCAGAGGTGTCAGCAGCGTAGAGGTCGAGTAGGGCATGGGCTGTCTCCTGAAAGTCCGTAAGCAGGGCATGGAGTTGTGACCTGCAGGAAATCATGAGAGTTCGGATCTAGAGCGGTTGGTGAGGCATCCTATGGCTGTCTGGGTGAAGACTACAGTCAGCTGTGTGGGATTTTTTTCCCGCTCAGTGAGAATCGTCCTTCAGAATCGAGAATTTGTTCTTATAGTGCAGTCATGAACGACCCACGAACCACAGGCATCGTCGACCGTGTGCTGCAGGTGCTGACCTGTGTGGCCAAGGCCGGACAACCGATAGCGGCCAAGCGCATTGCCGCGCAGGTTGGGCTGCCGCTGAGCACGGTCTATCGGCATCTGGCGTCGCTGAAGAAGTGGGGCTTGTTGCAAGAGCACATGACCACCGGGCTGTACGAACCCGGTGCGACCGGGGTGCAACTGGCCTGGGGCTTCGATCAGACGTCCCACCTGATCAGCCAGAGCCGCGACGAGATCGATGCCCTGGCTGAACGCACGGGCGAAAGTGTTGGCCTGCTGGTGTACAGCAACGGCCAGATGGTGTGCATCGCCATGGAGGAGAGCAGCAGCTCGCTGCGTTGCTCGTTCACCAAGGGCCGCGCGCATTCCATGATGCAGGGTGCATCGGCCAAGAGCCTGCTGGCGTTTCTGTCCGAGCCGGTGCAGCGCCAGTTGCTCGCAGAGCAAGCGCAACAGGGCGCCGTGGACGTCGCGGCGCTGGAAAAGGAGATCGCCCGAATTCGCAAGAATGGCTATGCCACCAGTGACAGTGAAGTCGATCTGGGTGTCTGGGGCGTGAGTGTCCCATTGGTTTCAGCGGACGGTGGCCTGCAAGGCACCATTACGTTGATGGCGCCGTCATTGCGCGTTGGCCCACGGGAGGCTGAGCTGATCAGCCTCACCAGAAAAGCAGCCAGCCGCATCTGCAATCGCTTCTAACTGCCGCTCAATCCATGTTTCGGGTCCTGACGGACTCACCCTTGCCAAAGGAATTTGTGATGAAAGCGTTGAAGTTGTTCACCTCCCTGGCCGCCGCGCTGACGCTGATGGCCTCGCTCTGCACCTCGGCCCAGGCAGCCGACGATGTGATGCGTGTCGGCACGGATGCCACCTTCCCACCCATGGAATTCGTGCAGGATGGCAAGCGCACCGGCTTCGATATCGAATTGATCGAAGCCATCGGCAAGCAACTGAACAAGAAGGTCGAATGGGTCGACATCGGCTTCAAGGGGCTGATTCCTGGCTTGATTTCGAACCGCTTCGATGTCGCCGCATCGGCCATCTACATGACCGAAGAGCGTCAGAAGGTGGTCAACTTCACCGACTCCTACTATCGCGGGGGCCTGGCTGTATTGGTCCTGAAGGAGGACGCCAGCATCGACAAGCCTGCCGATCTGGTGGCGGGCAAAAAGGTTTCGGCCCAGGTGGGCACCAAGTCCATCGACTTTCTGAAAACCAACTACCCCGCAGTGACTGTGGTGGAAGTGGAGAAGAACCAGGCCATGTTCGACCTGTTGGCCATTGGCCGGGTCAACGCTGCGGTCACTGGGCGTCCGGCGGCAGTGGAATATGCCAAGCGTCAGCCCAAGGTCCGGGTGCTGGACGAAGGCCTGACCACCGAACTGTACGGTTTCGCCATTCGCAAGAATGACACCGAGCTGCAACAGCAGATGAACCAGGCGCTGCAAACCCTGCGCAGCAACGGCGAATATGCCGCCCTGACCCAGAAATGGTTCGGCACCACCAAAGAATAAGCCGCCGCTGCAGGTCCGCGCGATGCTTGCGACGGACCTGCACATCACGCCTTCAACCGTAGCCTGTGCGGAGTACTTCATGGATCTCGACTTTTCCCCGGTCTGGGACGGCTGGCGCGCGCTCGCCTCAGGCACCCTGATCACCATCGAAATCACGGCTGCGGCATTGGTGCTGGGCTGTGTGCTGGGCCTGTTGATCGGGCTGGGTCGGCTCAATCCCAATCGCAAGATCATCTATGGGCTGTGCACCACCTACCTGACGCTGGTCCGTGGCACGCCGCTGCTGGTTCAGTTGTTCATTCTGTTCTTCGGTCTGCCGCATTTCGGCATCCAATTGCCGGCCTATGTATGTGGGATCTTCGGCCTGGGTATCTACAGCGCGGCCTATGTCTCGGAGATCGTCCGCGGGTCGATCCAGTCCGTGGAAAAGGGCCAGATGGAAGCCGCCCGATCCCTGGGGCTGCCGCACAAGCTGGCGATGCGCAAGGTGATCCTGCCCCAGGCCTTCGTGCGCATGATTCCCGCCCTGGGCAACGAATTCATTGCCTTGATCAAGAACTCGGCGCTGGTGTCGTTGCTGACCATTGCCGATGTGATGCACGAGGGCGAGAAGATCATCAGCGTGTCCTATCGCTCGCTCGAAGTGTACCTGGCCATCGCCTTCATCTATCTGATGCTGACCAGCATCACCACCTTGATCCTGCGCCGCACTGAGAAAGTGCTGCGCGCTGACGGGAGAGTGTGATGAGCACCGCCATCATCGACATTCGGAACCTGAGCAAATCCTTCGGCACCCATCAGGTGCTGCACAACATCGACTTCAGCGTACAGCCCAGCCAGGTTGTGGTGGTGATCGGCCCCAGCGGTTCGGGCAAGAGCACCTTCCTGCGTTGCATGAACGGTCTGGAGACCGCCGAAGGCGGAACGCTGCGGGCTTGCGGCCACACGGTGGTGGAGCAGGGCCGGATGATGTCCGAAAGCAAACTTGACGCCCTGCGCAGTGAAGTCGGCATGGTGTTCCAGTCCTTCAACCTGTTCCCGCACCTCAGCGTATTGGACAACATCACCCTGGCGCCCATGGCCCTGCGCGGCAAGTCGCGCCAGATTGCGCAGGAGCAGGGTTTGCGCCTGTTGAACAAGGTCGGCCTCGAACACAAGGCCCAGGTCTATCCCGGCACCCTGTCGGGAGGGCAGAAGCAGCGCGTGGCGATCGCCCGTGCATTGGCCATGGAACCCAAGGTCATGCTGTTCGACGAGCCGACCTCGGCACTGGACCCGGAACTGGTGGGCGAGGTGTTGCAGGTCATGAAGACCCTGGCGAACGAAGGCATGACCATGATCATCGTCACCCACGAAATGGGTTTTGCCCGGGAAGTGGCCGATGTGGTGGTGGTCATGGACCAAGGCGCCATCGTCGAAGCCGCGCCGCCAGCCCAGCTGTTCACCGCGCCTCGCGAAGCCCGTACGCGCAGCTTCCTGCAAAGCGTGCTGTCGCGAGACGCGGCGCCTGTTCTCTGATTGCCCGCGCCTGACTCACTGCCCAGAGGTTCATGTGGATACACCCTTGGATTCACCTACCAGTCACGCCCAGAGCAGCCTGTTTGCCCACAGCGCCCTACTGCCCGATGGCTGGCAGCGCAATGTGCTGCTGAGCTGGAACGCGCTCGGCGATCTGACCACCGTGAGCATCGATGCCGTGCCCACGGCCGGCACGCCGGTGGCGCGGGGCCCGGTGATCAGTGGCATGCCGAATCTGCATTCCCATACCTTTCAGCGCGCCATGGCCGGGTTGACCGAAACCCTGGGCGACCCGAAAGACTCCTTCTGGAGCTGGCGCACCCTGATGTATCGCTTCGCCCAGCGCCTGCAGCCGCGGCACCTGCAGGCCATCGGCCGGCATCTGTACATCGAGATGCTCAAGGCCGGGTACACCTCGGTCTGCGAGTTTCACTACGTGCACCATGGCGCTGACGGCCAGCCCTACGCCAACCCCGCCGAACTGTCCCTGCGCGTGGTTCGTGCAGCTGAGGAGGTGGGCATCGGCATGACCCTGCTGCCGGTGCTGTACCAGTACGGCGGCCTGGGTCAGGCAGAACCCTTGCCGCACCAGCGTCGCTTCATCAATTCACCCGAGTGGATCTTCGAGCTGCGTCAGCACCTGCAAAAAGCCATGCCGCAGAACGGCAATCGGCGCTACGGCGTAGCGCCGCACTCGTTGCGCGCCGTGAGCGAAGCCTCCTTGTCGAGGCTGATCCAGGGCTTGGACAGTGAAGACCCGCGGGCACCCGTGCATATCCATATTGCCGAACAAACCCGTGAGGTCGATGACTGCGTAGCCATCCTCGGCCAGCGACCGGTGCAGTGGCTGTCGGACCGCCAACCTCTGGACCGGCGATGGTGCCTGGTGCACTCCACCCACATGGACGACGCCGAATACACCGCGTTGGCGCGTAGTGGTGCCGTCGTCGGTCTGTGTCCGACCACCGAAGCCAACCTTGGCGATGGTTTGTTCGATGCGCAGCGTTTCCTGGCCGACAAGGGAAATTGGGGGATCGGTTCGGACAGCAACGTGGCGGTCAATCCCTGGGCCGAATTGCGCTTGCTGGAATACGGCCAACGTCTTTTGCATCGCCGCCGCAACGTACTGGCCAGCGCTGAAGCGCCGGCAGTGGCGGACCGACTGTTCGCTCAGGCGGTGAGTGGCGGGGCGCAGGCCACGGGCCGCTCGGTGGGCGGACTGGTGGTCGGCCAGCGTGCCGACCTGGTCGTGATCGATTCGGACGCCGCCACTATCGCCCCGGGCAATCCGGCACAGCTGTTGTCCTCGATGGTGTTCTGCGAGCACGGCACCCACCCCGTGCGCGATGTCTTCGTCGGTGGCAGGCACGTCATCGACAACGGTCAACACGCCCTGCAGGTGGAAGCGCTGCACGGCTACCGCGCCACCCTGGCCGACCTCCTGGAGCAAACGATATGAGTCAGCAACACACGTTCGAGGTGCATGAGGGCATCGGCCCCTTGCTGATCTCCATGCCCCACGTGGGCACTGAACTGCCAGACGATCTGAAGGCGCATTACAGCCCGGTCGGCCAGGCGGTAGACGACACCGACTGGCATATTCATGAGCTGTACGACTTCGCCACCGCGCTGAGGGCGTCGACACTGCGTCCACGCTTTTCGCGCTACGTGATCGACCTGAATCGGCCGGCCGATGGCGCCAGCCTCTACCCTGGCCAGAACACCACCGGACTCTGCCCGCTGGCGACCTTCGACGACGTGCCGCTGTATCAACCGGGACACGAGCCTGACGATACTGAAATCGCCCGGCGCCTGGAGCGCTATTGGCAGCCGTACCATCGGGCCTTGCACCAGCAATTGCAGCGAATCAAAGCCATCCACGGGTATGCCCTGCTATGGGATGCCCACTCGATCCGCTCGGTCATCCCCCACCTGTTCGAAGGCGAGTTGCCGGTGTTCAACTTCGGTACGGCAAGCGGCAGCGCCTGCGCGCCTGGCGTTGGCGAGCAGTTGCACGTCTTGGCCGAGCAGTTGGCTCCGCAGTTGCCAGCGGTGCTCAATGGTCGGTTCAAGGGCGGCTACATCACCCGCCAGTACGGCAGCCCGGCCCATGGGGTTCACGCGGTTCAACTGGAGCTGGCGCAGCGTGCCTACATGCAGGAAACGCCGCCCTATGGGTTGCAGCAGGCCAAGGTCGACACCTTGCGGCCGGTACTGCTTGCGCTGATCGAGCGCTTCATGGCGTTCACGCCTGCCTGACATTTCTTTGGTAGCCGGATTCCGATGACTGATTCGCACTTGTACCAACCCGAAGCGTACACGGCCATGCCCTGGAAAAACGGGGGTGGCAGCACCTTGGAGATTGCCCGGCAGCGCTGCGTCGATGACAGCGGCTATGACTGGCGCCTGTCGATCGCCCAGATCGATGTCGATGGACCCTTTTCCGTGTTCCCCGGCTATAGCCGGGTCATCACCGTGCTGCATGGCGATGGGATGGTGTTGCAAATCAATGGGGTGGACAGTGAGGCGTTGGGTCCCCTGCAGCCGCTGAGTTTCGACGGTGGAGCGACCGTGCAGTGTCGCTTGCTGGGCTCGCCGATCGAGGATTTCAACCTGATCTACCGCCCGGATCGGATCAACGCTTCCTTGCGCTGGGTGGATTGTCATCCGGCCGTGGTGTTGGGCTCCAAGGCGACTCAGGTCGTTTTCTTCAATGCGTCAGTGGGCATCGTCAACGTCACCCACGCGAGCAGTGGCCAGCGCCATGAGCTGGCCCCGCGAGCGACGCTGCGGTGCACCAACGTCGGCGGTCAGTTGCAGCGCTATAGCCTAGAGGGCGCAATGGCCCAGGTCTGTGTGGTGGAGTTGGACAAGGTGGACTGATCGCCCTGCGAGCCTGATGCTCAGCATCGTCCGCTTACTGGCAGGACTGACTTACCGGCACAAATGTGAAAAAAAAGTAAAAAATAGGTAAACGATTCTAGTTCTTGTTTGAAATTTCCTACATTATCGCCGTCCTTTTCTTCGTCTTGGGACGCCGATCTTGAAGCCTCGTATTTCCGCCACCCTGTTGCTGGCCGGCGCCTGCGGTACCTTTCCGCTGGCGCACGCCGATGATTCCCTCACGCTGCCGTCTATCCAGGTGCAGGAATCGGCCTCCGAGGATCAATACAGAGATCCCACCGTCAGCTATACGGCCAAGCCGTCTTCGAGCACCACCAAGCTGGGGCTGAGCAAGCAGGAAACACCACAGGGCATCACCACCGTCACCCAGGCGCAGATGGAAGACTTCAAGATCCGTGGCATCAAGGACGCCTTGCGCGCTGCGCCTTCGGTGACGGTGGAGCAGAGCGAGAGCGATCGGACCGAATTCACATCCCGCGGCTTTGAAATCACGTCGTTCGAATACGATGGGATGAGCATGCCGTTTTCCCAGGCCACCTTGATCGGCGACGTCGACATGGCTGAGTACGAGCAGATCGACGTGCTGCACGGGGCCAACGGATTGATGAGCGGGACCGGCAACCCATCGGCGACGGTGAATTTTGTGCGCAAACGCCCAACCGAGACCTTCCAGGCGCAGATCGATAGCAGCGTGGGCTCCTGGGACGGCCGCCGTATCGCCGCCGACGTCTCAGGCCCGTTGACCGACACCGGCAACGTGCGTGGCCGTTTCATCTACGCCCACGACAAGGGCAACTCCTGGATGGACCGCTACAGCCACGAACGCAACGTGGCCGCGGGCCTGCTGGCGTTCGATCTGAGTGAGCGGGATACGCTCACGGTCGGCTTCTCCCAGCACAACAGCGACTCCAATGCCAGCACTTGGGGCAACCTGCCGCTGGTGGACGACGGCGGCAACCGGTTGCACTACAGCAGCCGCAGCTCCAATGTGGGCCAGCCCTGGACCTACTGGAACATGCACACGCAGCGCACCTTCGCCGAACTGCAGCATGCCTTCGACAATGGCTGGAATGCCACACTGACGGTGACCGGTATTCATGAATACCAGGACACAAACATGTTCTACGTGGCGGGTCTGGACGCTGATCAGGCGCTGGTCTTTGCGGCAGACACCTCCGCCACGGCCAACCAGGCCATTGGTGAAGCGAAGCTGTCGGGCCCTTTCAGCCTGTTCGGTCGCCAGCATGAACTGACCTTTGGGGCCACCTACGGACGAACGCACCAGACTGCGCGTGAGTACGACTCTTCCGAAGGAATAGAGCTGGGGGGGTATTACTACACGTCATTCGCAAACATCCTGAACGGCACCACCGCACGTCCGTCCTTCACCGAAACCAGCGATACCAATACCCAGAACTTCGTGGACAGGCAGAAAAGCCTCTTCGCCGGCGCGCGCTTCAACCTGACGGACGATCTGCACTGGATCGCGGGTGCACGCATGCTCAGCGCCGATGGCTCGGGTGAGAGCTACGGCTCGGATCATTCCCTGCGCGAGCATGGCCGAGTGACGCCGTACACTGGCCTGGTCTACGACCTGAGCGAGCAGTGGGCGGTGTATACCAGCTGGACACGGATCTTCAATCCGCAATACGCCACCTATGGGCTGGATGGCAAGTTGCTTGACCCGCTCGAAGGCAAAAGCCTGGAGGCCGGCGTCAAGGGTCGCTTGCTCGACAACCGTCTGGACCTGACGGCGGCTGTGTTCAAGACGCAGCAGAGCAACGTGGCCGGGGCCTCCACCCTGGTGGGATCGCAGTACCTGTACGAGACCGAGGACTACAAGAGCCATGGGGTGGAACTGGAGGCTTCAGGCGAAGCGTACCCCGGCCTGGACGTGCTGGCCGGCTATACCTATGTCGCCATCGAAGACGAGGACGGCAGTGATGCGCGCAACTATGTGCCCACTCACAGCTTCCACGGTCTGGTCAGCTACCGCCTGCCGATGCTGCCGAAGGCTCACGTGGGCACGCGCCTGAGCTGGCAGAGCGGGGTGGAGAACGACACCAACAGCGCCATTCGCCAGAATGCCTATGCCATCGTCGACCTGATGACCCGCTATGACATCGACGACCACTGGAGCACGTCGCTGAACTTCAACAATGTCACCGATCGCAAGTACCTGCGCTCGCTGTACAGCCAGACCGCCAGCAGCTATGGCGCGCCGCGCAACATCACCGCATCGGTCAGCTGGAAGTACTGACCGGGTGCCAGCGCCATGCCCTGAGAACCCCACGGTCTCAGGGCATGGCGCTTGGCCCCTCAGCCGCGGCTCATGCTCGTGCGCATGGTCTTGGCCTTGCCGGTATCTGCACGTTTGCTCTTGACCACCCACCGACTCAGCGGCCCCTGCAACAGCCACTGCCGCGTGCGGTTGCCGATCTGCTCTTGGAATATCACGCAGATGATGATGCACAGCAGCAGCAGGATAGGGTAGTACGCCAGCGACAGCGGGTGGCCCTTGGCTTGCGCAACGCAGGCCGAGGCATTGCTGAAGCACAACGGCACATTGATGTTCGCCAGCATTTCCAGACGACGGAAGATGATAAAGATCGGTGTGTGCAAGGCGAACATCGGCAGCGACGCAGCGCCCAGCCGGCGCGCCCATTTGATGTAGCGCTCGCTGCATGGACTCGAGGCCATGGCGCATAGCGTGATCCCGCTGAGCACCAGCGGCAGCAGCAGACCATTGTGCAGCAGCACATACCAGTGGCTGGCACCCCGCCAGTTGACCTCGGCGGCGATCGCTACACCAAAGCCCAGGGCAACCACCGCCAGCAGTTTGCCGGGGCCTCGCAACCCGACGCCCATCAACCGATGCTCGCGAAACAATAGATAGGCGACGATACCGGCGAGGAAGACTGGTAGCCGCAGCAACGGAAAGTGGTGAAGGAAACCGATCCAGATCGAGCTGTAGTCATTGTTGAGGACCACCAGCAGCGGCGGGACCAGACACGCCGCCCAGATGATCAGCAGCAACCGCACCTTGTGTTTGGCGGCCGCCAGACGCGGTGCGAACCATGGGAATACCAGATAGAAGAAGAACAGTGCCGAGATCGACCACAGCGGCCCGTTGTAGGCGAGGTAGACCGGGTTCCAGGCTTGCAGCAGGGTGACCTGCAGCACCGCGTTGACGGCTATCTGGAAGTCACTGAGGTGATATTTCAGCAGCTCGGGAGCGGTGCGCTTGAGCAGGTCATCGGATCGATAGGCGACACCCAGGTCGGTGTTGCTGTCGAACAGGCCCGTGAGCGCAATCAGGATCACGCAACTGGCAAGGCCGAACAAGTGAATGGGGTAGAGATTGGCGAAGCGCTTGGTCATGAAGGAGAGCGGCGGCTCTCGAAGCCTGTTGCCGTCCAGGTAGACGTGGGTAAGGAGAAAGCCGGATAACGCGAAGAAGCTACTGGTGGCGAAAAATCCCAGTTCGGTGAACTCCACCAATCCGCTCAGGTGCGTGTACTCGCTGTAGAAGGGCAGTGTGTGAAACATCACAAGGTACACGCCGAGGAAAAAGCGCAGCCATTCCAAACCTATGAATCTTTCGTTGTCTGCGCTCATGCAGGTCCATTTCCTTGATGATGTCGAAGCCCGGGCATGCTACAGCAAGCATTTCCGATGTTTCCGGATGTGTCCTGTAGCTGCCAGCGTAGCTGATGACGTGAAAATTTAATTACAGATCGAAGGATTACCGACCCACGGCACCTGACTCGATGATCTACTGGTCATCCGGGTACCGACTTCTGAGCTAGTCTTTTGTGCTGAATCGTTCAGACAGGGGAGAACTTCCATGCTCGCGCACCTACCGCCTGTGTTGCAAAACCTGCAGCTTCCCTTACGGCTGCGTCTCTGGGATGGACACGAAATGGACCTGGGTCCTTCACCAAGCGTCACACTCGTGCTGAAAGAGCCGCAGGTCATCAGCCAGTTTTCCCACCCCAGCCTGGATCAGCTTGGTAGTGCCTTCATCGAAGGCAAGGTGGATGTGGAAGGCGAGATCGGTGACGTCATTCGCCTGTGCGATGAACTCAGCCAGGCGATTCTGCACGACGATGAGGGGCCCGTGCCCGTGCGCTCGGCACACGACAAAGACACCGATGAACGCTCGATCGCCTATCACTACGACTTGTCCAACGAGTTCTATCAGCTCTGGCTTGACCGCGACATGGCTTACTCCTGTGCTTACTTCCATACCGGTCAGGAGACCTTGGAACAGGCGCAACAGGACAAGTTCAGACACCTGTGCCGCAAATTACGTCTGCGCCAGGGTGACTACCTGCTGGATGTCGGTTGTGGATGGGGTGGCCTGGCGCGATTCGCAGCGCGGGAGTTCGGTGCCAGGGTGCTCGGCATCACCCTGAGCAAGGAGCAGCTGAAGCTGGCTCGGGCGCGAGTAGTGGCCGAAGGCCTGCAACATCAGGTCGAACTACAGCTGCTCGATTATCGTGACCTGCCCCAGGACGGACGCTTCGACAAGATCGTCAGTGTGGGCATGTTCGAGCATGTTGGCCACGCTAACCTGGGGCTCTATTGCCAGCGCCTTTGCGGCGCTGTTCGCGAGGGTGGCCTGGTGATGAACCACGGCATCACGGCCCGGCATACGGACGGCCGTCCGGTAGGCAGGGGCGCGGGGGAGTTCATCGGCAAGTACGTCTTCCCCCACGGCGAATTGCCTCATCTGTCCATGGTCGATGCGCAGGTCAGCGAAGCGGGACTTGAGGTCGTGGACGTCGAAAGCCTGCGGCTGCACTACGCGCGCACTTTGCAGCACTGGAGCGCGCGCCTGGAGAACCAGTTGGAGGCCGCCGCCGGCATGGTATCCGAACAGTCTCTGCGGATCTGGCGTCTGTACTTGGCCGGTTGCGCCTATGGGTTCAGTCGGGGCTGGATCAACATCCACCAGATCCTTGCCGTCAAACCCTACACCGACGGCCATACCGGACTGCCCTGGACCCGCGATGATATCTACAGCAGCTGAGCAGGCTAGAGGATGGGTGAGATCAGCCGCGCAACGCGCATGCCCAACTTTTGCAGGCGATGGGTTTCCTTGCTGTCGCGTACATCGATCTCGCGCGATTGGGCGAAGTCGTCCAGCAGCATCTGTTCGACTTCGCTGGTGAAGGCTTTATCCACGGTCAACAGCATGATTTCGAAGTTCAGGCGGAAGGAGCGGTTGTCCATGTTGGCGCTGCCGATCGCGGTGATTTCGTCATCGATCAGCACCACTTTCTGGTGCAGAAATCCCGGTTCATAGCGGAACATCCGGACACCCGCACGGACGGCCTCGAAGGCGAACAGGCTGGAGGCGGCATACACCACTTTGTGATCGGGACGAGACGGCAGCAGGATCCTGACGTCCACACCGCGCAGCACGGCCAGCCTCAGAGCGGCAAACACCGCCTCATCGGGGATGAAATAGGGCGTGGTGATCCAGACCCGTTCGTTGGCGGCGTGAATCGATTCGACGAAAAACAGTGAGCAGGTTTCATAGGAATCCGCCGGACCGGTCGCCAGCACCTGGCACAGCACTCCGTCCTCTTCGTACGCATCCGGTAGAATCAACGGTGGCAGCTCGCGTGCCGCCCAGAACCAGTCCTCTGCGAAGGACTCCTGCAGGCAGGCGATCACGGGGCCACTGATGCTCACATGGGTATCGCGCCAAGGCGACAGCTTGGGATTGCCGCCCAGGTATTCGTCACCCACGTTATGACCGCCGATGAAGCCTTTGATACCGTCCACCACCACGATCTTGCGATGGTTACGGAAATTCACCTGGAACCTGTTCAACCAGCCGCTCTGTGTGGCGAACGCCTTCACGTTCACTCCACCGTCACGCAAGCGCTCGACGTATTCACGGGGCAGGGCATGGCTGCCTACCTGGTCATACAGCACATAGACCTGCACACCTTCGGAGGCTTTCTGCAACAACAGGCCTTGCAGCTGACGCCCGATATGGTCGTCATGAATGATGAAGAACTGCACCAGCACTGCTTGTTTGGCCTCGCGGATGGCAGCAAAGATGGCATCGAATGTCGCGTGGCCGTTGACCAGCAGGCCGACCCGGTTGTTGGCCAGGCAGGGCATGCGACCAAGCTTGGGCATGGCTCTGAGCGAGGCGTAGGACGTCGACTTTCGTGCAGCCAGCGCTTCCTCGATCCACGGCCGCCAATCCAGGTCGGCAATGGCCGTGTGCATTTCCTTGTTGGCATGCCGACGCGCCTCGATGTAGCCATCGAACGTGCTGCGCCCGAACACCAGATAAGGGATCAATGTCAGGTAGGGAATGAACATCAACGACAAGGCCCAGGCGATCGACCCTTGCGCGGTGCGTACGGTAAGCACGGCATGGACGGCAGCCCCGATGCCCAGGACGTGCAGCAGGCCAAATAGATACCCAAAAAAAATCGGACTGTGATAATCCATTGCACGGCGGCTCCTTGATTAGCTGTGGTAACAGACCACGTTCAGGAGCGGTTGTCGCGTTTTTATTGCCGCGCAACTCGGGTCCGGTTTCGGCGTCAAAAGCTGAGGCGCCCGCGCTTTTCCCAATGACCTTCAGGAGTGACATCAGATGAGATTCAAATGGCCGATGGCAGCATTGATAGTGAGCCTTTCGGCGACAGGCGCGCAGGCGCAGATGTTGCAGCCAGGTCTATGGGAAATGACCACCAGCAACATGCAGGTTGATGGCAAGCCATTGCCGGACATGCAGGTCATGCTGGGCCAGCTGAAAATGCTCCCGCCCGAGCAAAGGGCGATGATGGAAGGCGTATTGGCCAACCAAGGCATTACCTTGGGCGGTAATGGCATTCGCTCATGCCTGACCCCGGAACAGGTCAAGACTAACGACATCCCACTGCAGGACCCCAAGTCGGGCTGCACGCAGAAGATCACCGAGCGCAACGGCAATGTTTGGAAATTCCAATTCAGCTGTCCAAAGGCTCAAGGCGCGGGACAGGCGCAATTCCTCAGCGACCGGGAATTTCTGACTACGGTCAGCGGCACCTTCAATGCCTCCGGTACCGCACAGAAGGGCAGCATGAATACCCGTGCCGTCTGGCTGGGTAACGACTGCGGTGCGGTAAAGCCTCGTACGTGAAACATCGAGCACGTGTTCCACGTGGAACACGTGTTTTTTCTCATGATCCCCTCTGTTCAGGTAACAACAAACCAACGCCCTTCATGTTATGTTATAACAATAAACAAAGCATATAGCCCGTTGTAACCGTTCCTGATGAGGTCCGTCATGCCCAACCGTTTACCCGTCACCGTGCTCTCAGGTTTTCTGGGAGCCGGAAAAAGCACCCTGCTCAATCACATCCTGCGTAACCGTGACGACTTGCGCGTCGCGGTGATCGTCAATGACATGAGCGAGATCAACATCGACGGCAGCGAAGTGCAGCGCGACGTCAGCCTCAACCGCGCCGAAGAAAAGCTGGTCGAAATGAGCAATGGCTGCATCTGCTGCACGCTTCGCGAGGACCTGCTTCAGGAAGTGGCAAAACTGGCCGCCGACGGGCGTTTCGATTACCTGTTGATCGAATCCACCGGCATCTCCGAACCGCTACCGGTGGCAGAAACCTTCACTTTTCGCGATGAGCAAGGTCAGAGCCTGGCCGATCTGGCGCGGCTCGACACCATGGTTACCGTCGTCGATGGGGTCAATTTCCTGCTCGACTACCAGGCAGCTGAAAGTCTGGCGACCCGAGGCGAGACCTTGGGTGAGGAAGACGAGCGGGCGATCACCGAGCTGTTGATCGAGCAGGTGGAGTTCGCCGATGTGATCCTGATCAGCAAGATCGACCTCATCAGCCAGGCCGAACGCACCGAGCTGACTGCGGTGCTGCAAAAGCTCAACCCGGTCGCACAGGTGCTGCCGATGGTCATGGGTCAGGTACCTCTGGCGCGCATCCTGGACACCGGGTTGTTCGACTTCGAGCGCGCGGCGCAGGCGCCAGGTTGGCTGAAGGAGCTGCAGGGCGAACATGTGCCCGAAACCGACGCCTACGGCATCGCCTCGACGGCCTATCGCGCCCGACGCCCGTTTCATCCACAGCGCTTCCATGCCTTCATCGACCAACCCTGGACCAACGGCAAGTTGCTGCGCTCCAAGGGCTTTTTCTGGTTGGCCAGCAAGCCCCAGGAAGCCGGGAGCTGGTCACAGGCGGGAGGACTGATGCGCTATGGTTTTGCCGGGCGCTGGTGGCGCTTCGTGCCTGAAGCGCAATGGCCGCAGGATGCTGAAAGCATCGCTGCCATCCAGCACAACTGGAACGCCGACACCGGCGACTGCCGCCAGGAACTGGTGTTCATTGGCCAGAACATCGACTTCGCTGCGCTGAGTCGAGACTTGGACAGTTGCCTGCTTGACGATGAGGAACTGGCCTTGGGCGCACGCGCCTGGACCCGTTGGCCGGATCCCTTCGGTGACTGGCACGAGCAGACACCGGTCGTGTAGCTTCGGCTATCAGGGGGTCTCCCAGTGGCCCCCACTGTTCTGTTCGCAGAATGGCTTGAGGTACGCGGCATCGCTGGCCACGCCATAGTAGTGGATGTCCTGTTCATAGGGCATGCGCTCCACGCGCGCACCGCGACAGACACCGTAGGCGCCCTGCGGGCATTGCTCCAGGTGTTGCACCTCGACCTTCTGGCCCGGCAGATTCGGCTGGCAGAATCCATCATGAAACAGCTTCGGCGGTATAGTGCGATTCTGCTGGCACACTTCCACGCTCACCCGCTCGGCCTGACTGTGCACCACGCAGGCCTCGGCCCATACCTGAGTGCTGGCCAGCAGGCCCAGCAAAACCCACACACGCATCGTTCAACCTCCATAGACATCCGACCATGCTGCAGAACATTCCCACCCATGTCATCGCAGGCCCCTTGGGCGCCGGCAAGACCAGCCTGATTCGTCATCTGCTGACGTGCAAGCCAGCGGACGAACGCTGGGCCGTCTTGATCAACGAATTCGGTCTGGTGGGCATAGACGCAGCGTTGTTGGCTACAGCCGACGATGGTATCGCAATCGGTGAAATCGCCGGGGGTTGCCTGTGCTGCGTGAATGGAGCGCCGTTTCAGATTGGTCTTGCCCGCTTGCTGCGCAGTGCCCGTCCGGATCGATTGTTCATCGAGCCGTCGGGCCTGGGCCATCCATTGCAGATCCTCGCACAACTGGGTGAAGCGCCTTGGCGCGGGGTCCTGGCCGTGCAACCGCTGGTGATGGTGCTTGACGCTCTGGCACTCAGGGCGGGGAATGCGCTGCCTGCGGTACAGCTGGAAGCCGCGCGCACTGCGGGATTGCTGATCATGAACAAAGCATCCGATATTCATGAGCTGTGTATAAGTAAAAATTTACCCACAGCTCAAATGCTGTGGCGGGACGTCGATGAAATCCGCTTCGATCAACTGCCGATTGTGGATAAGCCTGTCGCGCTTTTTGTGGACAAGCCGATAGACAGCCCCAATGCGCTGGGTGATCTATGGGTGGATAAGTCTCGTGGCCAATGCCAAGTCCAGGATCACCCTGATGGCTGGAGCATCGGCTGGCGTTGGCACCCACAGGTGCAGTTCGATCTGCAGGCCCTGGGGCGTTGGCTGGAGGATGAAGGTTGGCGTCGGGCCAAGCTGGTTATCCACAGCACGCAGGGGTGGCGATCAGGTAATTTGCTGGCAGGACAAACCGCCCAATGGAGACCGAGTGAGTGGCGTCGCGATTCACGGGTGGAGCTGATATTCGACACACCCCAGGACGCAACGCGCTTGCAGCAAGGGTTGTTGCGAGCACAGGTGCCGGATCCGTCACAGGACTGACACCCTCAGGGGCGCCAGCGCTTGTGTTCCTGGCGCCACTGGCTCATTTCGATGACCTCGGCACTGGTCGGCGTCTTCACTTCGAACGGGTAGGGTGCCAGCTCGATCTGCACCGCGTGCGGCCCGAACTGGGTGGCGATGCCTGCATGGCGCTGCTCGCCGGTGACAGTGAACTCGAAGTTGTACACCCGCGCCAGGCGCTTGCGGCCGTTGGCATCGGCCAGCCAGGCAAAGCGCTTGAAGGCGACGTTGTCGTCGAGCAGTTCCAGATCGAGCTTGCCGCAATGCTGCTTGACCCGCTCCAACGCCTTCTCGCGCAGGCCATGGTTGTGCCACAACCAGGCCGCACCTGCGGCCAGTAACATCAGGATGAACATATTGCCAAGGGTCAACATCAACGTGCGCTCCAACCGGTTGCTCGCAGCTTAACTGTGTCTCCGGTCTGTCGTACAGGCTGCATTTCGCGCGATACTGCGCGCCATGAAGTCCTGTCACCGGTCCGGAATCCTTGCATGAAACGTACACCACACCTGCTCGCCATCCAGTCCCACGTCGTGTTCGGCCACGCCGGCAACAGCGCGGCGGTTTTCCCGATGCAGCGGGTGGGGGTCAAGGTCTGGCCATTGAATACGGTGCAGTTTTCCAATCACACACAGTATGGTCAGTGGACGGGAGAAGTGTTGGCGCCGCAACACATTCCCGCACTGGTCGAAGGGATTGCGACGATTGGCGAGTTGGGCAACTGCGATGCGGTGCTCAGCGGCTACCTGGGCAGCGCTGCTCAGGGGCGGGCAATCCTGGGCGTGGTACGGCGAGTCAAGGCAGCCAATCCCAAGGCCCTGTACCTGTGCGACCCGGTGATGGGGCATGCGGAAAAAGGCTGCGTGGTGCCGGCCGAGGTCAGCGACTTTCTGCTCGATGAAGCCGTGGCGGCAGCCGACGTGCTGTGCCCCAACCAATTGGAGCTCGACAGCTTCAGCGGCCGCAAGGCCGACTCCCTGCAGGATTGCGTGGCCATGGCGCGCGCCTTGCTGGCCCGGGGCCCGAAAGCAGTGCTGGTAAAACATCTGGCCTACCCCGGCAAATCATCTGAAGACTTCGAGATGCTGCTGGTCACCGCCACAGGCAGCTGGCACCTGCGGCGTCCGCTGCTGGCGTTTCCGCGTCAGCCGGTCGGCGTGGGTGATCTGACCAGTGGCTTGTTTCTGGCCAGGCTACTGCTGGGCGATGATTGGCTGGCCGCTTTCGAGTTCACGGCCGCGGCAGTGCACGAAGTGCTGCTGGAGACCCAGGCGTGCGCCAGCTACGAACTGGAGTTGGTGCGCGCCCAGGATCGGATCGTGCATCCGCGCCTGCGTTTCGAAGCCGTGGCGCTTTAAATCGGTTCTTCCTTGAGGTCGCGGTAGCGCTTTTCCAGCTCCTGGCGGATCTGCCGGCGCTGCTGCGCCTGGATGAAGCGCCGCGTGCCCTCGGCATCCTGTGGCTTCAAAGGCGGTACGTGGGCGGGCTTGCGCTGGTCGTCCACCGCCACCATGGTGAAGAAGCAGCTGTTGGTGTGGCGCACCGAACGCTCGCGGATGTTCTCGGTGACCACTTTGATCCCCACTTCCATCGACGTGTTGCCGGTGTAGTTGACCGATGCCAGGAAGGTCACCAGTTCGCCCACGTGCACCGGCTCGCGGAAAATCACCTGATCCACCGACAAGGTCACCACATACCGGCCGGCATAGCGGCTGGCGCAGGCGTAGGCCACTTCGTCGAGGTATTTGAGCAGCGTTCCTCCATGCACATTGCCGGAAAAATTGGCCATGTCAGGGGTCATCAGCACCGTCATCGACAGCTGGGCGTTTCCAGGTTCCATAGTGAACTCACGGTTGGTTGGCAGAAGTACAGGGGCATCACCTATTCTGGCGTTGGCCACTTACGACGGGTCTCGTCCACAGGCGGACGCTGAACGAGGCTACTCCGTCACGTCTATCGTGCCATTACGTAGGGCATAGCGGCGATCTGTTTCCGCATATTGCACCGACGTTTGCCTGCAATGGGCAGTGTTAACCTGCCTCCTGAAACAATTGGTACCGTAATTCTGAATAGCAAAGGAGGCTATCACCGTGCATGCCATCAGTTTCATCCAGGACCTGGCAGTGATCATGCTGGTGGCCGGCGTGGTGACCATCCTGTTTCACCGATTGCGGCAACCGGTGGTGCTCGGCTACATCGTCGCGGGTTTCATCATTGGCCCGCACACCCCGCCTTTCGGCTTGATCCATGACGAAGACACCATCAAGACCCTTGCCGAACTGGGGGTGATCTTCCTGATGTTCAGCCTCGGGCTCGAATTCAGCCTGCGCAAGTTGTTCAAGGTCGGCGCCACGGCCTTCATCGCCGCGTTCCTGGAAATCGTGCTGATGATCTGGATTGGCTACGAGATTGGCCGCTGGTTCGATTGGGGCACCATGGATTCGCTGTTCCTAGGTGCGATCCTTGCCATCTCCTCGACCACCATCATCGTCAAGGCACTCAACGACCTGAAGATGAAGAACGAGCGGTTTGCGCAACTGATCTTTGGTGTGCTGATCGTCGAGGACATTCTGGGTATCGGCATCATTGCCCTGCTGTCAGGTATCGCCGTCAGCGGTGCGGTCAGTTCCGGTGAGGTGTTCTCCACGGTCGGCAAGCTCTCGCTGTTCATGGTGATCGCGTTGGTCGTGGGGATCCTGGTGGTGCCACGTCTGTTGGCCTACGTGGCCACCTTCGAGAGCAACGAGATGCTGCTGGTGACCGTGCTGGGCCTGTGCTTCGGCTTCTGCCTGCTGGTGGTCAAGCTTGAATACAGCATGGTACTGGGCGCCTTCCTGATCGGGGCGATCATGGCCGAATCTCGGCAACTGCTGAAAATCGAGCGGCTGATCGAACCCATCCGCGACATGTTCAGCGCGATCTTCTTCGTCGCCATCGGCCTGATGCTCGACCCTGCCATCCTGCTCGCCTACGCCTGGCCGATCGCGGTCATCACCGTGGCGGTGGTGCTGGGCAAGATCGTCTCCTGCGGGATGGGGGCATTCATCGCCGGCAACGATGGCAAGACGTCCCTTCGAGTGGGGATGGGGCTGTCCCAGATCGGCGAGTTCTCGTTCATCATCGCAGCGCTGGGCATGACCCTGCAGGTCACCAGCGACTTCCTCTATCCCGTTGCCGTAGCGGTATCGGTGCTGACGACCTTGTCCACGCCGTACCTGATCCGGGCGGCAGACCCGCTTTCCCATCGTCTGGGCGCTTTGGTGCCGCAGCGGATGGCGCGGGTGCTGGGAATGTACGGGGAATGGCTGCGCAGCATTCAGCCGCGCGGGCAGAGCGCGATGCTGGCGTCGATGATCCG
Organism: Pseudomonas sp. PS01301; assembly: GCF_029960215.1. Classification (NCBI taxonomy): domain Bacteria; kingdom Pseudomonadati; phylum Pseudomonadota; class Gammaproteobacteria; order Pseudomonadales; family Pseudomonadaceae; genus Pseudomonas; species Pseudomonas sp. PS01301. Next base: position 161,810 of record NZ_JASCPM010000005.1, read on the forward strand.
CAAGATTCTCCTGCAGGTAGGGGTCAACCTGGCGCTGGTGATCGGTATCTTCTTTGCCGGGGCCTATTTCGCCGAGCGGATCGGTGGATACCTGACCACATGGGTGGCCGAGCCCGGTGGGCAGAAAGCTTTGATCTGGGGCGCAGCTTTGCTGCTGTCGTTGCCGTTCCTGATCGCCGCCTATCGCAAGCTCAAGGCGCTGTCGATGCTCCTGGCGGAAATGGGCGTGAAACCGGAAATGGCGGGCAGGCACACCCAGCGGGTTCGACGCATCATTGCCGAAGTCATTCCGCTATTGTCGCTGCTGATGATTTTCGTGCTGCTGGCCGCGCTGTCGGCGAGCATCCTGCCGACCCTGGAATTGCTGCTGCTGATTGCCGTGGTGGCAGCCGCAGTGGTGGCCGTGTTGTGGCGCTGGTTCATTCGCGTGCATACGCGGATGCAGGTGGCTTTGCTGGAGACCCTGGACAACAACGTCGAGCATTGAAGTTGGGTAGGCAGGTTTGGCCTCTTCGCGGGTAGAACCCGCTCCCACAGGGTTGGCGGCGCGCCATCGAGCGGTGAAAAGGTCACACCTGCCTGTACCGATCAGCTTTCCAGCCAGACATCCCGCGCCCAGTGCCAGACCGATTCCCAGCTTTCCTCGGTCACCAACTCTTCTTCGCCCGACCACAACACGACGGTGCCGTCTTCTTCGACACAGTAGTAATCGTCGCCGTCCTGACAAATCGGGATCAGCTCGCGCGGGACGCCGAGGTCCCATGCCGTCGCCGCAACGTCCGGCAGGTAGGTGTGCGATTGCGGATCGGTCACGGTAACCGGCTCCAGGCTGCCGTACACCACGTCGCTGACGGTGAGCAGATATTCCTTGAAGACGAACGGAATGTTGATGAACAACTGCTCTTCGATCTCGACCAGCAGGTCTTCGTCTGGCAGTTCCAGGGGAACCGGTACCGGTTCGTTGGCTTCTCGGAGCTGCTCGATCACTTCTTCCACGATGTTTTCCTCTGACCAGAATACGCGCTGCGGTTTATACCTTAGCTGGAAATGGATGCAACGTTCAAAATGCAAAAGCCCCGACCAGGGCCGGGGCTTTGCAAAGCGTGACGCGTATCAGTTCTGGCGGATACCGGCCACCAGCCAAGGCTGGTTTTCGCCCTGGGCGCGTTCCATGTTCCAGCTTTCGCTGAAGGGTTCGCCCTTGTCGAAGCGCGAAGTCTTCGATACACCAACGAATGTCAGGGTAGCGATAGTCTTCTCGGCACGATCATCCACGCCTTCCAGCTGTACATGCAGATCGTCGATGTAGGTGGACTGGAAGCCATCACCCAGCTCGGCGCGTTCCTGCTTCAGCGATTGCAGCATCTGCGGGGTCACGAACTCGGCGATCTTGTCCATCTCGTTCGCGTCCCAGTGCTGCTGCAGCGACTGGAAGTGGTTGCGTGCGGCGTTCAGGAAGTTCTCTTCGTTGAACCAGGCCGGCGCGTTGATCACCGGACGGGCTGCGGAAGCACCGCTTGCACCACCGAAGATCGACCGCTGGGCAGGGGCCTGGTTGATGGTTTCACGCTGGTAAGGTGCACCGGCGCCAGCCATTTGCGGGCCTTGCTGCTTGCGACGGCGAGCGGCGATGAAGCGGAAGATCAGGAAGGCGATGACTGCCATGATCAGGAAGTCGAAGATCTGCATGCCCTGGAAGCCGTCGCCCATGAACATGGAGGCCAACAGGCCACCGGCGGCGAGGCCGGCCAGAGGGCCCAACCAGCGCGAAGCACCGCTGGCGGCAGGGGCAGCACGGCCCGGTACGGCGGCTGTGGCACCTGGGGTTGCAGGCGCGGCCTGGCGCGTCTGGTGAGTCGGGGCTGCGCCCATGCTCTTGCCGCCGCCGAAGCGTTTGGCACTGGCATCCAGGCTCATGGTCAGGCCAATGCAAAGGGCCAGAGCCATGCTGAGAAATCGTTGCATAGGTTCATTCCGTTAGGTGGATTGCACGCGAGTCATGTTGCACAGGTGTGCTGTACATAGCTAGTGACAACATGTTTCGAGCTTTTGCGTAATTGCGAAAAGCGGCGTAGGAAATTTCACTGCCTGTGGAAGATGCAGTGTCGGCCTTTTCGCGGCCGCCGAGCACCGCGAAAAGGCCGAGAAGCCAACCGTTACACCGCCTCCAGTTTCGCGTACCCCAACATCAGCCACTTGCTGCCTTCGGCGAAGTTGACCTGCACCCGCGCCTGGGCGCCGGAGCCTTCGAAGTTGAGGATCACGCCCTCGCCGAAAACCGAATGCTGCACCCGCTGGCCCAGATTGAACTGGGTTTCCGGGATGGCGGCAGCCCCGAACAGGCTGCTCGAGTTCTGTGCCTGACCCCCGCCGAAAGGACGGCTCACGCTGTTGGACAGGCGCACTTCCTGAATCAGCCCGGCGGGCACTTCGCGCACGAAGCGCGAGACCTTGTTGTACGTCTCGCTACCGTACAGACGGCGTGTTTCGGCGTAGGTCATCACCAGGTGCTGCATGGCCCGGGTGATGCCGACATAGGCCAGGCGGCGTTCTTCTTCGAGGCGACCAGGCTCTTCAAGGCTCATCTTGTGCGGGAACAGGCCCTCTTCCATGCCCACCAGGAACACGTAGGGAAACTCCAGGCCCTTGGCACTGTGCAGGGTCATCAACTGAACGCTGTCTTCGTGCTCCTCGGCCTGGGTGTCGCCGGCTTCGAGGGACGCATGGCCAAGAAATGCGGCCAGGGGCGTGAGGTCGGCGTCTTCTTCGCTGTTTTCGAAGTTGCGTGCGGCGCTGACCAGTTCCTCGAGGTTTTCCACCCGTGCTTGGCCTTTTTCACCCTTTTCTTCCTGATGATAGACGATCAGGCCGGACTGCTCGATGACGGTCTGGGTCATCAGGTGCAGCGGCATTTGCATGACCTTGGCGGCCAGGTTCTCGATCAGCTCCATGAACGCGCCCAGGGCGTTGGCGGCGCGACCGGTCAGGCCTTTGTTGGCCACCAGTTGCCGCCCGGCTTCCCACATCGACAGCTCGGCGTGACGCGCATGCTGGCGGATGGCTTCGACGGTCTTCTCGCCCAGGCCTCGGGGCGGGACGTTGATCACGCGCTCCAGGGCTGCATCGTTGCCGCGCCCTTCGAGCAGGCGCAGGTAGGCCATGGCATTCTTGATTTCGGCGCGTTCGAAGAAGCGCTGGCCGCCATAGATGCGGTAGGGGATGCGCTCGCGCAGCAGCGCCTCTTCCAGCACCCGCGACTGGGCGTTGGAGCGGTACAGAATGGCGACGTCGCTGCGCGCCATCCCGGTCTTGAGTGCGCTCTCGATGGTTTCGACCACATAGCGCGCCTCGTCGTGTTCATTGAACGCGGCATACAGGCTCAGCGGCTCGCCATCGTCGCCGTCGGTCCACAGTTCCTTGCCCAGTCGCCCGCTGTTGTTGGCGATCAGCGCGTTGGCGGCCTTGAGGATACCGGCCGTGGAACGGTAGTTCTGCTCCAGGCGAATCAGCTGGGAGTCCGGGAAGTCGGCGGAATACTGGTGGATGTTCTCGATTTTGGCACCGCGCCAGCCGTAGATCGACTGGTCATCGTCACCCACCACCATCAAGCTGTCGCCACCTTGTGCCAGCAGCCGCAGCCAGGCGTACTGCACGGCGTTGGTGTCCTGGAACTCGTCGACCAGCACATGGCGGAAACGCCGCTGGTAGTGCGCCAGCAGGCTGGGGTTGTCGCGCCACAGGTCGAGGGCGCGCAGCAGCAATTCGGAGAAGTCGATCACGCCGGCCCGCGCGCAGGCCGCCTCGTACGCTTCGTAGACCGAGCGCATGGTCGCCAGGAACAGATCGCCGCCAGGCTGGATGTGCTGCGGGCGCAGACCCTCGTCCTTCTGCCCATTGATGAACCACTGCGCCTGACGCGCCGGCCACTTCTGTTCGTCCAGGCCCAGCTCGCGCATGACCCGCTTGACCAGGCGTTGCTGGTCGTCGCTGTCGAGAATCTGGAAATTCTGGTTCAGGTTGGCTTCCTGCCAGTGCGCGCGCAGCAAGCGGTGGGCCAGGCCGTGGAAGGTGCCTACCCACATGCCGGCCGGGTTGATACCCATCAGCTGCTCGATGCGCTGGCGCATCTCGGCAGCGGCCTTGTTGGTGAACGTCACCGACAGGATGGAGTGGGGCGAGGCGTTTTCGACCTGGATCAACCAGGCGATACGGTGCACCAGCACTCGGGTTTTACCGGAACCAGCACCGGCCAGGACCAACTGACGGCCGACGGAGGCGGCTACGGCCTGGCGTTGGGCATCGTTGAGGGAATTCAGCAGAAGGGAGAGGTCATCGCGCATTCCGGCATTTTAGGGTGCGCGATGGAGTTGGGGCAAACAAGAGTTGTCGGTTGCGAGACAAATCCTGCGAGTGTCGGACATAAGGTGCAGATTCGACGTGTGAGCTGAGCAATGTCCGGCCGTTTTTGCCTGCGCGGGGGGTGCTGAGACGTTTAACTGGGCGATCACCAAGGCCTGTAGTATAACTACAGGCCAGCTACATCCTGGCCCCTCGACTCCTTTAGCGGAAGCTGTCCCTTGAACCTGCTGCAACACATCGACCAGTCTCGCCACCTGCTGCGCAAATCCGAACTCAAGGTTGCCGAGCATGTGCTGCTGGACCCTGCGGCGGTGATGCACAGCTCCATGGCCGATCTGGCGCACAGCGTGGGTATCAGTGAGCCGACCATCGTGCGCTTCTGCCGCGCGATCGGCTGCACCGGCTTCCAGGACCTCAAGCTCAAGCTGGCGCAGAGTCTGGCGGCGGGGGCGAGCTTCGGCCAGTTCGCCATTCACGAAGACGACTCGGTGGCCGACTACAGCCTGAAGATCTTCGACACCACCCTGCATACCTTGATGGAAGTGCGCGAGAAGCTCGACCCCGAGGCCTTGCAGCGGGCGATCAGCGCCATGGTCACGGCGCAGCGGGTCGAGTTCTATGGTTTCGGCGCCTCTGGCGCGGTGGCGGCCGATGCCCAGCACAAGTTCTTCCGCCTGCTGCTCACCGCAGCGGCCTATTCGGACCCGCACATGCAGGCCATGTCGGCGGTGACCCTCAAGCCGACCGACGTGGCCGTGTGCATCTCGCAATCAGGGCGCTCCAAGGACCTGCTGATCACCGCCAACCTGGTGCGCGAAAGTGGCGCCACGTTGATCTCCCTGTGTCCGGGGCAGACGCCGCTGGCGGAACTGGCGACGGTCAACCTGGCGGTGGATGTGCACGAAGACACCGAAATCTATACGCCGCTGGCCTCGCGTATCGCCCACCTGGTGGTGATCGACGTGCTGGCCATGGGCGTGGCGATGGCCCGCGGTCCGGACCTGGTCAATCACTTGAAGAGCGTCAAGCGCAGTCTGCGCAGCCTGCGCCTGTCGCCCAAGTCGTTGAAGGCCCACGAGGCCCACGAGGACTGAGCGAGGCGTGATCGGTTTAACCCGATGTTCACCGCCCCGTCGCCAAACCTTCATACACCCACGCCACCCTGTACTCCCGAACTCGAACTGGGAGACAGGCAATGGCTCGTTACGTCGATGGCTCGCAAGCGCAAGGCAACAGTGCCGCCCGCACCAAACGTCAGCAGGAAGATCAGCGCCGCATGGAGTTTCGCCGTGCGATCGAGAGCTACGCCGAGCAGCGTCGCCTGCTTCAGGAAATTGGCGACGACGCCCAGCTCAGTGTCTGGCAGACGGTGTCGGCGGATGCCCGGCAAAGCGCTCGACCAGCGTCGTGATCTGCGCCCGCTCGGCACGAATGAACGCGGCGAAGGCCAGCGCCACCGGCGACTGACGCCGCGCCTTGGCCTGCACCACGCACCAACTGCGCTGCAACGGCAGTTCCGTCACAGGCAACTCGCGCAGCGTGCCTGTGGATAACTCCCGGGCCACGGCGTGGCGCGTCAGCAGCGCCAGCCCCAGGCCTGCGATCACGCATTCGCGCTGGGCTTCGGCAGACGCCACTTCCAGGGTCTGCGTGAAGTGCACGCGTTTCTCCTTGAAGTATTCCTCGCAGGCCCGGCGCGTGCCCGAACCTTGTTCGCGTACCAGCAACGTATAGGCTTGCAGGTCCTGCAGGCTCAGCTGTTCGAACTGGCACAGCGGATGCTCGGGCGGGGCGACGGCGACGATCGGATTGTTGAGGAAGGGCATGAAGTCCAGGCCCATGTCCTGCGGCACCATCGACATGATGGTCACGTCGTCGCGGTTGTCGCTCAGGCGGCGGATCACCTGGGCGCGGTTGACCACCGTGAGCTGCAGGTTGACCTCCGGATGCAGGGTGCGGAACGCGGCGAACAGATGGGGCGTGAAGTACTTGGCACTGGATTCGACCGCCAGCTTGAGCTGCCCCTGCAGGGAGCCCTGCATGTCGGAGAGCTGCATGTCGAGGTTTTCCAGGCGGCCGAAGATGTCTCGGCTGGCCGCCTGCAGCGCCTGGGCTGCTTCGGTCAGGTAGAGCTTCTTGCCCACGTAATCGAACAGTGGCTGGCCGACCAGCTCTTCCAGCTGGCGAATCTGCAGGCTCACCGCTGGCTGGGTGAGTGACATTTCCTCGGCCGCACGGCTGTACGAGCGCAGATCGCAGACCTCATTGAATACTTGAAGCTGACGCAATGTCAGTCGCATCAGTGACTTACGCATATCCCGATCCAATGCTCAAACGATGATTAGCCTACTATAAGCTTTAGCTAATATGTAACCTAACAAAGATTGATTTTTATTAATCCTCGTGCCGCGCTAGCTTGCAGAGGCGACCAGGAAACAACTGGTTACCCAAAGGGTCGGCCACGCACCGACCCGAATGGATTCATCGGTCGAGGAAATTCCAAGTGATAAAAAAGATCCTGATCGCCAACCGAGGTGAGATTGCCGTACGCATCGTACGAGCCTGCGCCGAAATGGGCATTCGTTCGGTCGCGATCTATTCCGAAGCCGATCGTCACGCGCTGCACGTCAAGCGCGCAGACGAAGCCCACAGCATCGGCGCCGAGCCCCTGGCCGGCTATTTGAACCCCCGCAAGCTGGTGAACCTGGCGGTGGAAACCGGCTGCGATGCCTTGCATCCAGGCTATGGCTTTCTCTCCGAGAATGCCGAGTTGGCCGATATCTGCGCCGAGCGCGGGGTGAAGTTCATCGGGCCGTCGGCCGAGGTCATCCGCCGCATGGGCGACAAGACCGAAGCCCGGCGCAGCATGATCAAGGCGGGCGTACCCGTCACGCCCGGCACCGAGGGCAACGTCGCCGACATCCACGAGGCGTTGGCCGAGGGTGAGCGCATTGGCTACCCGGTCATGCTCAAGGCTACCTCGGGCGGCGGTGGGCGAGGCATTCGCCGTTGCAACAGCCGCGAGGAACTGGAGCAGGCCTTTCCACGGGTGATTTCCGAAGCGACCAAGGCCTTTGGCTCGGCCGAGGTGTTCCTGGAAAAGTGCATCGTCAACCCCAAGCACATCGAGGCGCAGATCCTGGGTGACCGCTTCGGCAATGTGGTGCACCTGTTCGAACGCGACTGTTCGATCCAGCGACGCAACCAGAAGCTCATCGAGATCGCCCCCAGCCCGCAGCTGACCCCCGAGCAGCGCGCCTACATCGGCGACCTGTCGGTGCGCGCAGCCAAGGCGGTCGGCTACGAGAACGCCGGTACCGTGGAGTTCCTGCTCGCCGAGGGCGAGGTGTATTTCATGGAGATGAATACCCGGGTGCAGGTGGAGCACACCATCACCGAGGAAATCACCGGTATCGACATCGTCCGCGAGCAGATCCGCATTGCTTCGGGTCTTGCCCTGTCGGTGAAGCAGGAAGACATCGTGCACCGCGGCTTTGCCCTGCAGTTCCGCATCAATGCCGAGGATCCGAAGAACAACTTCCTGCCCAGCTTCGGCAAGATCACCCGCTACTACGCCCCCGGCGGGCCCGGCGTGCGCACGGATACGGCGATCTACACCGGCTACACCATTCCGCCGTTCTACGATTCCATGTGCCTCAAACTGGTGGTCTGGGCCCTGACCTGGGAGGAAGCCATGGACCGCGGTCTGCGGGCGCTCGATGACATGCGCCTGCAAGGCATCAAAACCACGGCGGCCTACTACCAGGAAATTCTGCGCAACCCCGAGTTTCGCAGCGGCCAGTTCAATACCAGCTTCGTCGACAGCCATCCGGAGCTGACCCAGTACTCGATCAAGCGCAAACCCGAAGAGCTGGCCCTGGCCATCGCTGCCGCCATCGCCGCCCACGCCGGCCTGTGAGGAACACAACAATGTCCAATACTCCTGTTTCCAAGCGCATATTCGTGACCGACACCATCCTGCGCGACGCCCATCAGTCGTTGCTGGCGACCCGCATGCGCACCGAAGACATGCTGCCCATCTGTGACAAGCTCGACCGGGTCGGCTACTGGTCGCTGGAAGTGTGGGGCGGCGCCACCTTCGATGCCTGTGTGCGCTTCCTCAAGGAAGACCCGTGGGAACGCCTGCGCAAACTGCGCCAGGCGCTGCCCAACACCCGTCTGCAGATGCTCCTGCGTGGGCAGAACCTGCTCGGCTACCGGCACTACAGCGACGATGTGGTCCGCGCCTTCGTGGCCAAGGCGGCCGACAACGGAATCGATGTGTTCCGCATCTTCGATGCAATGAACGACGTGCGTAACCTGCGTGTGGCCATCGAGGCGGTGAAGGCGGCTGGCAAGCACGCCCAGGGCACCATCGCCTACACCACCAGCCCGGTGCACACCGTCGCCGCCTTCGTGGCCCAGGCCAAACAGATGGAAGCCATGGGCTGCGACTCGGTGGCGATCAAGGACATGGCGGGTCTGTTGACGCCCTATGCCACCGGCGAGCTGGTCAGGGCCCTGAAGGCCGAGCAGTCGCTGCCGGTGTTCATCCACAGCCACGACACGGCCGGCCTGGCCGCGATGTGTCAGCTCAAGGCGGTGGAAAATGGCGCCGATCATATCGATACGGCCATCTCCAGCTTTGCCTGGGGCACCAGTCATCCGGGCACCGAGTCCATGGTCGCCGCGCTCAAGGGCAGCGAATTCGACACCGGCCTGAGCCTGGAGCTGCTGCAGGAGATCGGCCTGTATTTCTATGCCGTGCGCAAGAAATACCACCAGTTCGAGAGCGAATTCACGGCGGTCGATACCCGCGTGCAGGTCAACCAGGTGCCCGGCGGCATGATCTCCAACCTGGCCAACCAGCTGAAAGAGCAGGGCGCGCTGAACCGTATGAACGAGGTGCTGGCCGAGATTCCCAAGGTGCGTGAAGACCTGGGCTTTCCGCCCCTGGTCACGCCTACCTCGCAGATCGTCGGTACCCAGGCGTTTTTCAACGTGTTGGCCGGCGAGCGCTACAAGACCATCACCAACGAAGTGAAGCTGTACCTGCAAGGCGGTTATGGCCAGGCGCCGGGCAAGGTCAACGAACAACTGCGGCGCCAGGCGATCGGCAGTGAGGAGGTCATCGACGTACGTCCCGCCGACCTGCTCAAGCCGGAGATGGACAAGCTGCGCAAGGACATCGGCGAGCTGGCCCAGTCGGAGGAGGATGTACTGACGTTTGCGATGTTCCCCGACATCGGGCGCAAGTTCCTCGAAGAGCGTGCCGCCGGCACGCTGGTACCTGAAGTGTTGCTGCCGATCCCCGAGGCAGGTGCCCAGGTTGCGCGCAGCGGTGAAGGGGTCCCTACCGAGTTCGTCATCGATGTGCACGGCGAAAGCTATCGAGTCGACATCACCGGCGTCGGGGTCAAGGCCGAAGGCAAGCGGCATTTCTACCTGTCCATCGACGGCATGCCTGAAGAGGTCGTGTTCGAACCCCTGAACGAGTTCGTCGGCGGCGGTATCGGCAAGCGCAAGCAGGCCAGCGAACCGGGCCATGTCAGCACTGCGATGCCCGGCAACATCGTCGACGTGCTGGTCAAGCAGGGCGATGCGGTCAAGGCCGGGCAGGCGGTGTTGATCACCGAGGCGATGAAGATGGAGACCGAGGTTCAGGCCGGTGTGGCCGGCAAGGTCGTGGCCATCCATGTGGCCAAAGGCGACCGCGTGAACCCCGGCGAGATATTGATCGAGATCGAGGGCTGATCTCCGGCTGCAAGGTTTTCCTCTGGGGGCCGGGTGGCCCCCTTTTTTTCAGTTATCCACAGGCGCTTTACGCACTTGCGCGAAACTGCTCCAACGACTTCACTTGCCCCGACGCCGGCTGGTTGTCCGCTGCCAGCCACCCCTCGAACGCGCCCTCGATCGCCGGCCATTCGCTGTCGGTGATGGAGAAGTACGCCGTGTCACGGTTGCGACCCTTGACCATCATGTGCTGACGGAACACACCCTCTAGCGTGAAACCGACCCGTTCGGCTGCACGGCGCGAGCGTTTGTTGGCGTTGTCGCATTTCCATTCGACCCGGCGATAACCCTGGCTGAAGGCCAGCTTGAGCGCCAGGTAGATGGCTTCGGTGCCCTTGGGTGTGCGCTGCATGGAGGCGGCGAAGGCGACATGGCCGACTTCCAGGCGCCCGTGCGCCGGTACGATCGACATCAGGCTGAGGATGCCCTCGGCCTTGCCGGTGTGCTGGTCGACCACACAGAAGCCGAGCGGGTCATTGCTGATCGCATAGCCATCGAGCCAGATGTAGAACAGTTCCAGGTCGTTGAACGGGCCGTAGGGCAGGTAGTCCCACAGCTGCGCGTCGGACTGCGGCCCTTGCAGGGCTTCCCAGAGGTCTTCGCCATGGCGCTTGGGGTCGAGTTTCTCCAGGCGGATGTAGCGGCCATTCATAGTGGTCGCCACGGGTGCCTTGACAGGCTTCCAGTCGATTGCGGAGGTAGGCATGGCAGCTCCTAGAGTGTCTTGCGAAATTGAATGAAGCCGGGTTGTTCGGCGACACGCTGGTACAAGCCGATGGCAGTGCCGTTGGTTTCATGAGTCAACCAATGCACCTTGACGCATCCGGCGGCCTTGGCGGTGGCGTAGACGTATTCGATCAACTGGCGACCCACGCCTGCGCCGCGTGCCGCATCGTCCACCAGCAGGTCCTGTAGATAGCAGGAATTTTCAATGGTCCAGCACGAGCGGTGATAGATGTAGTGGACCATACCGACCGCCACGCCGTCGCGCCAGGCGAGCGCGGCATTGATGGGTTCGGCCTCATCGAGCATGCGCTGCCAGGTGACCTGGGTCACGGCTTCGGGAATGTCGGTCTTGTAGAAACGCTGATAGGCCTGCCAGAGGCTCAGCCAGGTGGAATAGTCGGCAGCAGTGACAGGACGAATTGCAAGGTCGGACATGCTCGGGCTCCGGTGGTGGATGACTGTCATCTTGGCAGTTCGTCTCGATGAACGCATCCATCGGCCCGTTCGGAAATTGTCCACACAGGTATCCACAGGGTTATACCCCTGTTTATGCACAGACTTATCCACAGATGAATCCAGTCATCTGGTTTTACATACAGTAAAATGGCTTGCGGTACGATCATTGGCTAGTTTCTGACCGGCACCCATGAAGAACGTTGCAGTGAAGTTGTTCACAAAAGGGTAAGTGCGGCAGCGGTCGGTTTCGGCCAGCGCTTGCCAGCACGGCGGTGTATTAACTTTTATACTGGCCGATTGTTTTTCCTATCTGGACGCTTCCATGAGCTCGACTGTTTCTGTTGCCCCGCGACGCGCCCTGGGCGCGCCGTTGGTGGCGGTATCGCTGCTGGTGCTCGGCGCGGTGTTTCTCGCGGCCGTGGTGGGTACTCGGCAAGTGCTGTTGTGGGTGGTTGGGGCCGCCCTGGGCCTGACGCTCTATCACGCGGCGTTCGGGTTCACCTCGGCCTGGCGGGTGTTCATCCGTGATCGCCGCGGGGCAGGGTTGCGGGCGCAAATGGTCATGCTTGCAGTGGCCGTGCTGCTGTTCTTCCCGGCATTGGGCGCGGGTAGCCTGTTCGGCCAGACGGTGGTGGGGCTGGTGGCGCCTGCCGGACTATCGGTGGTCTTCGGCGCCTTCATTTTCGGTATCGGCATGCAGCTGGGTGGCGGGTGCGCGTCGGGCACGCTGTTCACTGTCGGTGGTGGCAACGCGCGCATGCTGGTGACGCTGCTGTTCTTCATCTGCGGCTCGCTGATCGCCACGCATCATGTGGACTGGTGGTTCGCCTTGCCCTCGCTGCCGGCGATTTCGATCGTCAAGAGTCTCGGCGTGATCCCGGCGCTGGTGTTGAGCTTGGCTTTGTTCGCGGTGATCGCGCTGGTCACGGTACGCCTGGAGCGGCGTCGACATGGGGATCTGGAAACGCCCGAGACCAGCGCACAGCCCGGTTCGAACAGGTTCATCCGCGGACCGTGGCCGCTGGTGTGGGGTGCGGTAGCGCTGGCGTTGCTGAACTTCGCGACACTGGCGTTGGCCGGGCGTCCATGGGGCATCACCTCGGCGTTCGCCTTGTGGGGCGCAAAAGTGGCCAGCGGGCTGGGGGTCGACGTGGGCAGCTGGGCGTTCTGGCAGGCCGCGGCCAATGCCAAGGCGCTGGCCGCGCCGGTGTGGGAGGACATCACCAGTGTCATGGACATCGGAATCGTGTTGGGTGCGTTGCTGGCGGCAGGTCTGGCAGGTCATTTCGCACCGAGCCTGAAGATCCCGCGCAGGTCACTGGTGGCTGCCGTGATCGGCGGGTTGCTGCTGGGCTATGGATCGCGTCTGGCGTATGGCTGCAACATCGGCGCGTACTTCAGCGGTATCGCATCCGGTAGCCTGCACGGCTGGCTATGGCTGGTCGCCGCGTTCATCGGCAACAGCGCTGGCGTTCGCTTGCGGCCATGGTTCTTCCCCGGCGAAGCGCGGGTGGAAAGGCTGACTGGCTGCTGAGTGACAGCAGCACCGCAGCACGTCCTTCGCAGCCAATGACCGCTCCTACGGGATCGTGCAAGCTTCGTAGGAGCGGTCCGTGGCCGCGAAGGGCGCGCCGCAGTTTGTCTGACGCACCGCAGCGCCTGTTTCGCGGCCGATGACCGCTCCTACGGGATGTGCGCAACCCTTGGAGAAGCGCGAAGGACGCGCTGCGGTTTTTATCAGGCCAGTTCGCCGCACAGGTCGAGTTCTACCAGGCGGCGGACTTCTTCCACCGGCAGGCCTGCACCAAGCAATGCGTGCAGCTTGCCCAGGGCCGTCTCGCGGGTCATGCCGCCGCCGGAGAGCACGCCTGCATCGCGCAGACGGCTACCGGCTTCATACACGTCCAGTTCGACCCCGCCTTCCTGGCACTGGGTCAGCGCCACCACCACGATGCCGCGCTCGTGGGCCGCTCGCAGCGTGTTCAGGAACGACGCATTGTCGGACGGCCCGGTGCCGCTGCCATAGCATTCGAGCAGCAAGGCCTGGACCCCACTGTCCAGAACGGCCTGCAACAGCGGCACGCCCAGGCCGGGATACAGCGGCACCACGCCGATGTTGACTGGCTGGCGTGGCTGGCGGTAATCCAGCGCCTCAGGCAACGACGCAGCCCTGACGGCGCCACCATTGCGGCGCAGAGCGGCAAACGGATTGCGCCCCGAGCTGCGCACCTTCGCGCAGCGCGTCGGCGGCAGCAATGCGCCGTGGAAATGCAGGTGAACACCGGCCTCCAGGCCGCGGGCGAGGTCACCCAGGGCGCCGTTGACGTTCTCCCACGCGTCGCTGTCCGCCACTCCGGCCGGCAGCATGGACCCGGTGAACAGCACCGGTGCCTTGAGCCCCAGCAGCTGGAAACTCATCGCTGCCGCGCTGTACGCCAATGTGTCGGTGCCATGCAGAATCAATACGGCATCGCAACCCTGTTCATCCACCGCTTGCACCACGGCCTGGCGCAGACGCTGCCAGTAGGCCGGCGTCATGTTGGCGCTGTCGATCAGCGGCAGCAGCTCTTCGAAGCTCCATTTCGGCACCACCCGATCAGGCTGGGCGCCAAGCTGTTCACGCATGCGCGCTTCGAAGCCGGAAGCCGGAGCCAGGCCGCTGGCGCTGGCCTGCATGCCGATGGTCCCGCCGGTGTACAGCACCCGTACATGACGGGCAGGGGATGCGATGCTCATGCCGATGGCTCCTTAACGCTGGACGGGCTGGGCGGCCTGGGCCTTCTCGCTGGCGGCCGAAAGGTTCGGCACCGGCCAGGCCTTGGGGTCCAGGTCGAGATCGGCGAACTGCCGGGCATCGAACACCGGTACCTTGATCCCGGCACTTCGCTGCGCATCATAGTCGCGCAACAGGCGCAGACCGATCTTGAACAGCATCGCCAGGGCGATCAGGTTGACGAAGGCCAGCAGGGTCATGGTGATGTCGGCGAAGGCAAACACCGTCTCCAGGTTTTCGATGGCGCCCCAGAAGATCAGCAACAGCACGATCGCGCGGTACACCAGCACGGCCTTGCGGTTGTCGCCGATGAGGAAGCGCAGGCTGTTCTCACCCAGATAGTAGTTGTAGAGGATCGAAGTGAACACGAACAGCGACAAGGCGACACTGATGAACACCCGGCCCCATTCACCCACCACGTTGGCCAGCGAATTCTGGGTCAGGGCAATGCCATCGCCTTCGAAGCCCGGCGTGTAGAAACCCGACAGCAGAATCACCAGCGCGGTACAGGTACAGATCACGAAGGTGTCGAGGAAGACGCTGAACGCCTGCACCACGCCTTGGGCGACCGGGTGCTCGACCTGCGCCACCGCGGCCACGTTGGGCGCACTGCCCAGGCCCGCTTCGTTGGCGAACACGCCGCGTTTCACACCCATGACGATGGCGCTGCCGAGCAGGCCGCCGAACACCGGGTCCAGGCCGAAGGCGCTGCGCACGATGGTGGCGAGCATTTCCGGAACCTGGTCGAACTGCAGGACGATGACATACAGGCTGACGGCGATGTAAGCCAGGGTCTTGACCGGTACCAGTAGGTCGGCGACCGCCGCGATCCGCTTGATCCCGCCGAAGAACACCAGGCCCAGCAGCACGGCCAGGCCGACACCGGTCCAGGTGGTGGACAGGCCGAAGGCATCGTTCAGCGAACTGGTGACGGCGTGCGATTGCAGGCCGTTGAAGGCAAAACCGAAAGTCACCAGCAGCAACACCGCCATGACCATGCCCAGCCAGCGCTTGCCCAAGCCATGCTGGATGTAGAACGAAGGCCCGCCACGGTATTGACCGTCGGGGTCGCAGCGCTTGTAGGCCTGCGCCAGGGTACATTCGAAGAAGCTGCTGGCCATGCCCACCAGGGCAGTGACCCACATCCAGAACACCGCGCCCGGGCCACCCAGGGTCACGGCAATGCCGACACCTGCGATGTTACCGGCGCCGACTCGACCGGCCAGGCTGAGCATCAGCGCCTGGAACGAGCTGAGCTGGTCTGAACTGTTGCGCAGGCTGTCGCGGAACACACTGAACATGTGCAGGAAGTGGCGCAATTGGACGAAGCGCGAGCGCACGGTGAAATAGCCACCGAGGCCGACGATAAGCACGATCAGGACTTTTCCCGAGAGGAAGTCGTTGATGACTTCAAGCATGGGGGTTACCTCGTCAAGTTCAAAAGGGCGGCACTATACCCATAGGTGTAAGCCCGCGCAGCTTTTTGGTGCATAGGACTGGGCATATTCATCTTGTGGGATGTCTGACCCAGGGCGTTACAGCGGCACAAAAAAAGGGCTCCGAAATTGCTCTCGGAGCCCTCAAAAGGTGAGAGGTGTCTAGTCCCTCGACCTGGTGAGCGTACGGCCGGCTCAGGCCTTCAGGGGCACGAGGCGCGGCGCGATCATGTTTTCCGGGCGCAGGATGTCGGCCAGCATGGTGTCATCGAGCAGGCCTTCCTCACGTACCAGTTCCAGCACGCCGCGGCCTGTCTGCAGGGCGACGCGGGCAATGCGGGTGGCGTTTTCGTAACCGATGTAGGGGTTCAGCGCCGTGACCAGGCCGATGGAGTGTTCCACCAGCTCACGGCAGCGCTGTTCGTTGGCGGTGATGCCGAGGATGCAGTGTTCGCGCAGCATGTCCATGGCCCGCTGCAGCAGGCGGATGGAGTCGAAGATCTTGTAGGCGATCAGTGGCTCCATGACGTTGAGCTGCAACTGACCGCCCTCGGCGGCGATGGTCAGGGCCAGGTCGTTGCCCATGATCTCGAAGGCGCACATGTTGACGGCCTCGGGAATCACCGGATTGACCTTGCCCGGCATGATCGAGCTGCCTGGCTGGCGCGCCGGCAGGTTAATTTCGTTGATGCCGGTGCGTGGGCCGCTGGACAGCAGGCGCAGGTCGTTGCAGATCTTCGACAGTTTCACCGCAGTGCGCTTGAGCATCCCGGAGAACAGCACGAAGGCGCCCATGTCGGAGGTCGCCTCGATCAGGTCAGCGGCGGGCACCAGCGGCTGGCCGCTAATGGTGGCCAGGCGCGATACGGCCAGGGCCTGATAGCCCGGGTCGGCGTTGATGCCGGTACCGATGGCGGTGCCGCCCAGGTTCACCTCGGTCAACAGTTCCGGCGCCAGGCTGCGCAGGCGATTGAGGTCTTCGGTCAGCGTGGTGGCGAAGGCCTTGAATTCCTGGCCCAGGGTCATGGGTACGGCGTCCTGCAGCTGGGTACGGCCCATCTTCAGGACGTGGGCGAACTCCACGCCCTTGGCGGCGAACGCCTGGATGAGGCTGTCGAGGCTGGCCAGCAGGGCGTCGTGGCCCAGCAGCAGACCCAGGCGGATGGCGGTCGGGTAGGCGTCGTTGGTCGACTGCGCCATGTTCACGTCGTTGTTGGGGTGCAGGTACTGGTACTCGCCTTTCTGATGGCCCATGGCTTCCAGGGCGATGTTGGCGATCACCTCGTTGGCATTCATGTTGGTGGACGTACCGGCGCCACCCTGGATCATGTCGACCACGAACTGATCGTGGAAATCACCGCGCACCAGACGGGCGCACGCTTCACTGATTGCCGCATGCTTGGCGCTGTTGAGATGACCCAGCTGGTGGTTGGCATCGGCGGCCGCCTGCTTGACCATGGCCAGGGCCACGACGAGCTTGGGGTAGTGCGACAACGGCACGCCGGAGAGGCGGAAGTTGTGCACGGCACGCAGGGTCTGAATGCCGTAGTAGGCTTCAGCCGGGACTTCGAGAACGCCGAGCAGGTCTTTTTCAGTGCGCAGTGATGCAGCGGAGGACATGATAGAGAAGGTCTCTGTAGGGGCCCGGTAACCACCGGAATGCTGGCAATCCTAGGCTTGCAGAGAATTTCCGGCTAATGCTGATGCTTGCTGGGGTATGCAGAATCGGCATAATGACCCATGTGACGTGCAAGGGCGATCCGGCGTGTTCCAGTCATCCCGGTGTTGTCCGCTGACGCGGCTCGCGCCGCTGCCACAAGGGATCGCGTGGGCGCGTCTGGCCGTTGCACGCGGGTGAATTCATGAAACGAGAACCGACATGAACCTGGAAAGCAAATGGCTGGAAGACTTCAGCGCCCTGGCGGCTACCCGCAGCTTTTCGCAGGCGGCCGAGCGCCGCTTCGTTACCCAGCCAGCGTTCAGCCGCCGCATCCGCAGCCTGGAGGCGGCGCTGGGCCTGACCCTGGTGAACCGCTCGCGCACGCCGATCGAGTTGACCGAGGCCGGTCAGCTGTTTCTGGTCACGGCGCGCACGGTGGTCGATCAACTGGGTGAGGTGCTGCGTCATCTGCATCACCTGGAAGGCGGGCAGGGCGAAGTGATGCAGGTGGCCGCAGCGCATTCGCTCGCCTTGGGTTTCTTTCCCGGCTGGATCGCCAAGCTGCGCAACGAAGGTCTGCCCATCGCCACACGCCTGATTGCCACCAACGTCGGTGATGCGGTGCATGCGCTGCGCGAGGGCGGCTGCGATCTGATGCTGGCCTTCTACGATCCCGATTCGGCCATGCAGATGGACCCGGAGATATTTCCGTCGCTGCACCTGGGCACCACCGAGATGCTGCCCATCTGTGCCAGCGACGCCCAGGGCCAACCGTTGTTCGACCTGGAAGGCGAGGGCAGCATCCCGCTGCTGGCCTATACCGCGGGGGCGTTTCTTGGGCGTTCGGTGAATCTGCTGCTGCGCCAGCGCAGCCTGCGCTACACCACGGTGTACGAGACCGCCATGGCCGACAGCCTGAAAAGCATGGCCCTGGAGGGGCTGGGGATCGCCTGGGTGCCACGCCTGAGCGTGCGCGCCGAGCTGGCTCGCGGCGAGCTGGTGGTGTGTGGCGGGCCGCAATGGCATGTACCGCTGGAGATCCGCGCGTATCGCTGCGCGCTGGTACGCAAGGCCAATGTCCGGCTGCTGTGGAAGCGGTTGGAGGGTGCGGCGGCGGGCAGTGCCTGACTCGAGTCGGCGGTGCTGCCATCGCGGCCACTGGCCGCTCCTACGAAAAGCCATCGCGATTCCTGTAGGAGCGGCCAGTGGCCGCGAAGCATTCACCGCCGATTTCACTGACCGGAAAGTCAATAAAACCGTGCTCCGCAGCCATTTGACGACCGGGCAAGATGGCTGCAATAAATCTTCATTCTTACGGTATACTGCGCGGCCTTCGGCCGGTCTGTTCCGGCCATTATTCGTATAACAAGCCACGCCGGTCTTCCTGCGTGGCTTGTTGTTTTTTGACGCGCCCGCGGGCGCCCAAGAGAAGAGGCTCGACGATGAGTGCATTGGTTGGCGTGATCATGGGCTCCAAGTCCGATTGGTCCACCCTTAGCCACACCGCCGATATGCTGGAAAAGCTCGGTATTCCTTTCGAGGTCAAAGTGGTTTCCGCCCACCGCACCCCGGACCTGCTGTTCCAGTATGCCGACGAGGCCGAAGGCCGCGGTATCGAGGTGATCATCGCCGGCGCCGGTGGCGCGGCGCATCTGCCTGGCATGTGCGCGGCCAAGACGCACCTGCCGGTGCTGGGCGTGCCGGTGCAATCGTCCATGCTCTCGGGCGTCGACTCGCTGCTGTCCATCGTGCAGATGCCAGCCGGCATTCCGGTGGCGACACTGGCCATCGGCAAGGCCGGCGCGATCAACGCCGCGCTGCTGTCGGCCAGTATCCTGGGCGCCAAGCACCCGCAGTTCCACGCTGCGCTGAAGACGTTCCGCGCCGAGCAGACAGACAACGTTCTGGACAATCCCGACCCGCGTCAGGCCTGAGGTTCTTTGATATGAAGATCGGTGTAATCGGTGGCGGCCAGCTGGGCCGCATGCTGGCCCTGGCCGGCACCCCCCTGGGGATGAATTTCGCTTTTCTGGACCCGGCGCCCGATGCCTGTGCCGCGCCTCTGGGCGAGCATCTGCGGGCCGACTACGGTGACCAGGATCATCTGCGCCAGTTGGCGGACGAGGTTGACCTGGTCACCTTCGAGTTCGAAAGCGTGCCCGCCGAGACGGTGGCTTTCCTGTCGCAGTTCGTCCCGGTGTACCCCAGTGCCGACGCGCTGCGCATCGCGCGCGATCGCTGGTTCGAGAAGAGCATGTTCAAGGACCTGGGCGTTCCCACGCCGACGTTCGCCGACATCCAGTCCCAGGCCGATCTCGACGCTGCGGTGGCCAGCATCGGCCTGCCTGCCGTCCTCAAGACCCGCACCCTGGGCTATGACGGCAAGGGCCAGAAGGTTCTGCGCAGCGCTGCCGACGTGGCCGGCACCTTCGCCGAACTGGGCAGCGTGCCGTGCCTGCTCGAAGGCTTCGTACCCTTCACCGGCGAAGTGTCGCTGATCGCCGTGCGTGCCCGTGATGGCGAGACCCGCTTCTACCCCCTGGTGCACAACACCCACGAGACCGGCATCCTGCGCCTGTCGGTGGCGAGCACCGCGCACCCGCTGCAGAGTCTGGCCGAAGACTACGCCGGCCGGGTGCTGGAGAAACTCGACTACGTCGGCGTGCTGGCATTCGAATTCTTCGAAGTGGATGGCGGCCTCAAGGCCAACGAAATCGCGCCACGGGTGCACAACTCCGGGCACTGGACCATCGAAGGCGCCGAGTGCAGCCAGTTCGAGAACCACCTGCGCGCCGTGGCCGGTCTGCCCCTGGGCTCGACTGCCAAGGTCGGCGAGAGCGCCATGCTCAACTTCATCGGTGAGGTCCCGGCGGTAGCGCAGGTGGCGGCCATCGACGATTGCCATCTGCACCACTATGGCAAGGCGTTCAAGGTTGGCCGCAAGGTGGGTCATGCCACCGTGCGCAGTGCCGATCGCGCCACGTTGCAGCGCCAGATCGCCGAAGTGCAGGCCCTGATCGAGGGTTGAGGAACCATTGCCGACCCGCAACCCTCTGATGGCTGTACGCCAAGGCCGCTATCGAGCCCTGGCATCAAGCCTGTTCATATCAGAGGGAACATCATGGGAATCATCGGGACTATCTTCATCGGCTTGATCGTTGGTCTGCTGGCTCGTTTTCTGAAGCCTGGCGATGACAGCATGGGTTGGATCATGACCATTCTGCTGGGTATCGCCGGCTCCCTGGCCGCGACCTACGGTGGTCAGGCCCTGGGTATCTACCAGGCTGGCGAAGGTGCCGGTTTCCTCGGCGCCCTGGTCGGTGCGATCATCCTGCTGGTGATCTACGGCATGATCAGCAAGAAGCGCTGATCCACTGCATTCGATGCCTGTGGCGACGCCACGGGTATCACGCCGCGGGTATTGCAGCCCCCCTCGAGTTCGCCTCGATGGGGGCTGCGTCGTATCCGGGCTGTGGGTAGAATGGCCGACCTTCCATTCTGGGCTCTGCCATGCGCCGATTTCTCCTGCTCTGTCTCGTATTCGCTGCAGCCACTGCGCACGCTGAATTGCCGGAAACCGACTGGTTGCAACTGATGCCCAAGGCCGATCAGGAGGCGTTGGAACGGATGCCCGAAATCGACCACGACTCGCCCGAAGCCCAGGGTACGTTCACCGAAAAAGGCGGCATGAAGCAGGCCAAGGGTCTGCCCGCCGTGATGTATTCCACCAAGACGGTGGCGGCCATGAACGGCAAGGACATCCGCATCGGCGGCTACCCCGTTCCGCTGGAAAGCGATGCCAAGGGCAACAGCACGCTGTTCTTCCTGGTGCCGTATCCGGGTGCCTGCATCCACGTGCCGCCACCGCCGCCGAACCAGCTGATCCTGGTGCGCTACCCCAAGGGCTTGAAACTGGCCGATATCTACACGCCGTTGTGGGTGACGGGCAAGGTCAAGGTGGAGAAGGTCAGCAATGACCTGGCCGATGCGGCCTATGCGCTGGATGCGCAGAAGGTGAGGGTGGTGAAGGAGTCGGATTTGTGAGTTTGTGAGGTTGTGAGTTTGCAGGTCTGGCCTCTTCGCGGGCAGAGCCCGCTCCCACAGGTAATCACATTGACCTGTGGGAGCGGGGCGGGCGGCGAGCCCTCTGCCCGCGAAGAGGC